>CALFXQ010000322.1 GCA_937958285.1 uncultured Fusibacter sp.
GATTGCCCATTTACTAAAGGCATAATAAAGAGGTTACGATATGAATGCATTACTTGTAGGCGCTGATAAATTAGGTAATATACCAGATTTGCTATTAACTCACGGAATTGATAATTTCGAACACATCTCAGGACGCAAGAAGGGGATGAGAAATTTGGTGGTCTCTAATCGTGTAGATATTGTAATTGTATTTACAGATTTTGTTGAGCATCCAGTGTTAGTGAATATTAAAAGCCAGCTCAAAGAAACAAATATTCCATGTATTTACTGTAAGCGTTCAACAACACAACTAAAACAGAAGCTAGAATCATGTTTGTCGTGCAATGAATATTGTGCCAAAACAGGGAAATGCATGCTATACAGTTCCAAAGTGCAATAACTGAAGGCTCTGGATTATCTATGGAGTATCCTATATTCACTTATTGGTATAGGTATCTGCAAATAGTCTTATACGGGCACAAAACACAGTAAAGAAGAAAGGCATCTATATATTATTTATATAGGTGCTTTTCTTGTTGCAGGAAAACTGGTAAACATGATGCAGAAACACTAACTAATCATGATAAAAATAGGTGTATCGTATAAACGGGCATTTGATCAAATCTAGGGGATGACATTATTCTCATAAAAAACGCGTTTGTTATACCACAAGACAATGATTATAATGAGGGAATGGTCGCAATCGTGGACTAGGCATTCTGTTGGAATGCCACATTAAATTCTTTAAGGCAAGAAACAGGAAAAAACTCCTATGATTTTCTTTTAATTGTATGGTTAAACTATATATATTAATGATAGTATATAAGCAATAATGGTTTGAAAAAGTATAGTTTTTCGTGGTGACGACTAAAATGGATATGGTATAATCCATACACTGTATACATTGAAACTATAGAACACAATATAACAAGAAGGGGAAAATGATGTTTAAACATCATTATAGAAAAGATGAAATCATTTAGTATTGTAGTAGTCGCAACATTTGGTTTAGAGTCGGTAGTCAAAAATGAGATTATCCGAATGGGCTATTCTATTGACAAAGTAGAAAATGGCTCTATATATCTTAACGGTGATATAGAGGTTATTGCTACGTTAAACCAAAATCTAAGATGCGCAGAGCGAGTGTTTATCTTAATGGGACAGTTTGCTTCAAAGACATGGGAAGACCTCTATCAAGGGGTAAAAAACTTGGAATGGTTAAATATACTGAATCAAGAATCGTGTTTTCCAGTAAACGCTAAGTCGGTTAAGTCAAAGTTATTTAGTCTTTCAGATATTCAAGCGATATCAAAAAAGGCGATAGTTGAACATATGAAATTGAATTATAAAATTGAATGGTTTGCAGAGCAGGGTGCTAAAGTGCCCATTCACGTCAATATACTAAATGACATTGTATCGGTTCTGATTGACACCTCTGGAGCAGGGCTTCATAGACGTGGTTATAGGGCGTTGGCAAACGATGCGCCATTAAAAGAGACACTCGCAGCGGGTTTGGTACAATTGTCTAGATGGAATGCAAAAGGACCACTCTACGACCCCTTCTGTGGGACTGGAACGATTCTTATTGAGGCAGCAATGATCATGAGGAACATTCCACCGGGCCTTAATAAAAAACCTGTATTTGAGACTTGGTCTGTGTCTGATGATAAGATTATAAAGAGCGTTCGAGTAAAGGGATACGAGCAAATTATATATGATAGAGATGTTTTGATTGTTGGGACTGATATCGACCCTAGGGCAATACGAACAGCAATGAAGAATGCTGAACTTGCGGGGGTAGATGATTGTATCAATTTCAGTGTGAAGGCACTTGCCGATTGGGAAGCTGAGGCTAAGCAGGGTTGTATTATCACCAATCCACCTTATGGGGAGCGGCTTGAGGATAAAGACTCTGTCAGTATTCTTCACAAAAAACTGAGAGAAAAAGTGGAATCGCAAGGAATCAGTTTATGCAATTTACTAACATCACATGAGCATTTTGAGCAGGATTTTGGAATAAAGGCAGATAAAAACAGAAAGCTGTATAATGGAAATATCAAGTGCTACTTTTACCAATATAAGTTTTAGTGAGCTAGATTTGAAGATAAAGTAAAATGCTAATGTTTAGTTAGGAGACAAGATTGAGCGGACGTTTGAAGGGCTTTTATTTTCAACTTTTTGTCTTGTTGTGTATCGTCATTATTGTGTTTCAGTTTGATACAGTGATAATGTTGGCCAAGCGTGGTGTATTTCCCAATAGCATTCACCCAAAGTTAATTTCGAAAGTGGCTTTTGAGACGGATGGTCTTCAATTGAAAACGAGTGAAAAAACTGCATATTCCCAAAATGGACGCATTTTGGTAGCAGAGGGTAAGTTGCTCAGTTGTCGGTCAATAAAAGGCGAGCTTATATGGCAACGTGAAATCACGGGATCTAATATTTTAATGTATGCCTTTGGTGGTCAAACGCTCATTGTAGATAAGAGCAGAGGCGATCTATCGGTAATTAACACAAATAGCGGCATTCTGATGCAAAAGAAAGATGTTGGGGAAATCGATCAACTGGTACTCTATAGGGATCAATTCCTAGCAATCAGTAGTTATAAAGACAAGTCCGTTCAAGTTTTCGACTCAACATTGGAGCGGATTGGTAAAGTCAAGCCGCCTTCTGGAGATATTATCAAATTTAAGTATTCTAAAGTAGAGCCGAGGCTTTTGATTTATGTCACAGAACTTGTTGATGGCAAAATAAGTAGTTTCATTTATCAATATGATAAGCACTTAGGACTTATCGCTACAAATGATCTTGGCAATGCTGTGGTCTATGATTTTGATTACTTATCGGATTTAATTATTATTGGATCGGACTGGGTTGGAAAGGTCAACAATGCTCAGAGTCAAGGTTCTGAGGTTACAGACTTGACCTTTGATGTAGATGACATTCAAGGTCAGTTCGAGCAAACGGCGAGTTCTGAAGAATATTTTGTAGCACAATATTTAGTTACAGAAGGTGAGGAGCAAGGAAAAAGTAAACTGATGATTATCGACCTGAAAAACAACAGAAAGACTATTTCCGTAGCGAATGTTGTGTCAGATAAGATTGTACTAGGACAGAAATTTATTATCTCTAAGGAGCTTCAAAATTTATTTATATATGATTATGAAGATCATTTCGTTGGGGAATTGTCGTTTGAGCATGAGATTGTCAATGTTCAGTGGATCAGCAGTTATAAGTTTTTAGTTCAATCAAGCGATTATATTTACATCTATGCTATTAAATAAGGAGAGCTCTTCATGCATGCTTTTGATATTATAATTTTATTGGTCTTTTCAATAATGATCTACTTGGGTATGACAAAAGGTTTAGTTCAGACGTTATTTTCTTTTATGAGATTGGGTATAGCGAGCGCAATTACTTTTTTCTATCATGGGCAGTTTAAAGTTATGTTAGTTAATATGACTTCGCTTGATCAAGTTATCAATGACTTTGTGGTCAAGAGAATTGCCAACTTAGGGGGTGTTGCATCTGAAACCACTGTCAATATGGTGGATCTAGAAATAATGAAACTGCTGCCAATGCCAAAATTTCTGAGAGATGAGGTCACGAAAAGACTGACAGAGGGCTTAAGTGAGAGCGTCTCAAATTATAGTAATAGCGTTGTGGCAGCGCTCTCCGATATGGTCCTTTCGTTCGTTGCGATTGTACTTTTATTCATTATCGTTACTTTGATCTTAGTGGCATTATCAGGATTTATTAATACTCTGACAAACCTTCCAGTGATTAAATCTTTTAATAAGCTCGGCGGCGCTGTTTTAGGCGCGTTTAATGGATATTTGATTAGTTCAGTTATACTTATAAGTATGATTGCGCTCAATACCATGTTCTCCATTACGTTAATCCAAGGCGCTTTAGAGGATTCAGTTATTTACCATGGACTTATGGAATACAATATTTTTGTGATACTTAAAAAGCTAATGTTTATCGGATCGCTTTAATTAAATCAGGAGGTGAGCAGCTGCTTGATTGTTCATCAGTTGCGCAAAAATATGAAGAAAATTAATGCGCCAGCAATTGACAAGGGAATGGTGATCAACGAACGTGAATTAATTTCTTTTTCAGATGTTGAGAATCAAAGGAACGGTGACTTTTTAAACCGTGTGTTGGTCTTTAAAGATGATGGTCTAGGAACTTCTCAGTCACAATATTCGAGTGCATTGTTAAAGTCGTTAATTAGAGAAACCTCGCTATCGCCATTATTGCCAAAAGTCATTATTTTGATGAATCGCGGGGTACTTCTTGCGATCAATTCGTCTTTTTTGTTAGCCGATTTGAGGTTGTTAGAGAGCAAAGGGGTTTTAATTCTTTCAAATTGTAGTTGCTTAGAAACCCATAAGGCGCTGGATCAACTTGCCGTAGGCGGAGTCACCACTATGGGAAATATAATTGAGATTATGAACTTAGCTAAATCTGTTGTCGTCTTTTAATTTTTCGTGTGACAGATGAAATGATTTTGGGAGGATAGGCATTAATGCCTAATTCAAAAAATGCCAATACAATTACTAGTGAATGATGTTGTAGAAACAAAGAAACCACACCCCTGTGGTGGGAACAAGTTTAAGATCACGCGCACAGGCATGGACTTTCGCATGGTTTGTTTAACATGTTCTAAGGAATTGTGGATTGAGAGACCAAAACTAGAAAAGCGTATAAAGCGTATAGAGAGAAGTACTGAAGATTAGAATGTTTAGATTTTAAGGGTAAAGATCAATTTTATGCTCTTTTTGTATTGCCTTATTGTATTTGAGGTGATATAATCTCAAGTTGTACCTATAAGGTATTGCTCTCTGCCTTGAGAATCAAGGCCTAATTGTCCATAGGGAGGTGTTAAAATGAGAAGATATGAGACTATTTTTGTCCTCAAACCAAATTTGGAAGAGGAGAAAAGAAATGCACTGATCGAAAAGTTTACTTCTATCATTAACAATGATGGTGAACTGATCAAAGTCGATGAGTGGGGTAACAGAAGATTGGCATATGAAATCGAAAAAATCAGAGAAGGCTATTATGTTTTTGTTGAGTTTAAAGCCAACACAACTTTACCAGCTGAACTTGAGCGTAATTTCAAGATTGCTGACGAAGTTATCAGATACATTACTGTCAATAGAGACGAAAAGTAATATGGAGGTCATCTGTGAATAATGTGGCTTTGATTGGTCGATTGACTAAAGATCCTGAGTTAAGATTTGTATCGGGTTCTGGGATGGCTGTGGCTCAGTTTACACTTGCTGTCGATAAGAATCTCTCTCGTGAGAAAAAGCAGCAATTTGAACAGCAAAACAAACCCACTGCAGACTTTATTCGTGTTGTAGTCTGGGGGAAGCAAGCTGAAAATTGTGCCAATTACCTTGAAAAAGGTAGACGAGTTGCTATACAAGGATCAATTTCAGTGACATCGTATAAATCGAATACAGGTGAAGTTCGCTATTCAACGGATGTCGTTGCAAACAATGTGGAATTCATTGATTGGGGCGACAAAAAACAGCCAGGCGCGCCACAACAAAAAAACACAGGTAATTTTCAATCATTTGATGAAGATTTCGCTAACGATTTTCGTGCAATTGAAGACGATGATGATATTCCATTCTAGGAAGGAGGTCTACTGATGGCTTTTAAAAGAAGAAGAAGAAAGAAAGTATGTCATTTTTGCCAAGACAAAATAGACTTTATCGATTATAAGGATACTGCAAAATTAAACCGTTATCTTACAGATCGTGGTAAAGTGTTGCCAAGACGTGTTACTGGCACTTGTGCTAAACACCAAAGAGCGCTTACAATCGCTGTAAAAAGATCACGAATCATTGCATTACTACCATTTGTTAAAGATTAGTCGCCAGTCGTACTAAATTGAACAATTGAATAATTGATCAAAAGGGAAAGTAATAATTGCTTTCCCTTTTATTTATATTGTTGCGATTGCTAAGTCTATAAGGTTATAATGATTCTATGCCACAATAAGGAGTATGGGAGTGAAATTAGATTTGAAACTTCAGCTTACTATTTTTCATGGAGCAATACTGATTTTAGGCGTTGGTGTTTTGGCGGCTTTGCAGATAAGTATGCCAGTGCTAGGGATAGCATTACTTATGACCCCCGCTTTTATTGCGCTCTTTACAAGAACATACGGTTTAAAGCAGTCGGTCATTCTCATTTCAATATTGACGCTATTGCTCGCTCTTTTACCTTCTACTGATTGGTTAAATGTAATTTGTTTTTATGGTCCTGTTGGATTGGCCTTAGGTGAAAAAAGGCTGATGAACTTAACAGGAGTTTATCAGGTTGGAATCTCAATCGGAACCGCATTTGTGGGTTCGATTTTATGGTATAATGTTATCAGCTTTTTATATACAGGGCGCGACTTAATCGATTTAATGATTGACGGAATGAAAGCGTCCTTAGCTAACAAAGAGTTTATGTCGATGATCACAAGTGCCTATGGCGAAATTCCCGCTGGTCTCGAAGGGGAAATTTTAGACATGACGCTAAGAATTATGCCGAGCATGTTGTTTATGATTGCGCTTGTATTTGTTTTACTCAATGCTTTTTTACTCAGATTTGGCATACGCATAACTCGCACACACAAAAACGTGCTACCTTTAAACTTAGAGTTACCAAGGGAAACATTGAACTTGGCCACAGTATTATTGCTTGGATCGTTAATCGTCAGAGTTTTTGATGATGTACTTGGGCAAACTTTGCTTCAAAATTGTATCCTAATGCTTATGGTTGTGTTCTCTATACAGGGAATAATTGTTCTAAGTCATTTATTGAAAGCCAATAAAGTGAATCAAGTAGGAAGATTTGTCGCAATTATATTGGCTATGTTGTTTCTGCAGATTTTTGGCCTTAGTGTTTTAGGGTGGTTGGATTTACTCATTGGTATCCGGCGACGATTTGGAGAGCAATAGAGAGGATCATTAATGTATTCTGAAAAATTGAATCAAATTGTATCTAATCGTGTAGCCTATACTTTTATAATTCACTTAGTGCTTTCGAGTGTGCTGTTTTACTATCAGCCAATACTTGGAATAATGGGTTTTTTGTCATCCTTTGTGGCAATTTATCTAAATTGGCTAAGTGAGCATCGTAGAAGAAAATTGCTGATGGATTTTGTTGAACAGATTTCTGTAGACACTGATGCAGCTGCGCGGCATGCTGTATTAAACTTACCCCTTCCTTTAGTGATGACAAATACTAACGGCTCTGTCTTGTGGTATAACCAAGAAATGTTAGGTGTTGTAGGTGGAAAAGAAATTCTCGATCGACCTTTAGATTCGATTATTCCTGGATTTAATTATGAAAAGCGTTTCAATGATGTTTCTGAGAAAGAAGTCAAAATCAATGACAAGTATTATCGTATTCATGTATTAGACATAAGCAAAGAAGTTAACAAAGCACAAGCTCTAAAGGTGATTATCTTTGTGGATGTCTCCACATACCGACAGCTTAAAAATCTGTATGCAGATGAGAGAACGGTCATATCGCTTTTGCAGGTAGATAACTTCGAAGATGTAATGAATGAAACAAAGGAAGATAAACGGCCATTTGTTATTGCTGAACTGGATAAGAAGATTAACTTATGGGCATCTAGAATGAACGGACTTATAAAGAAGTATGATAAAGATAAATATCTCGTGCTTTTTGAACATAAGTATTTGAAAAATCTAGAGGCTAAAAAATTCGCAATTTTAGATGATATACGAGATATTGACTTGGGCAATAGAATTATGCCGACATTATCTATTGGTATTGCAATGACTGGAAACGGACCTTCTAAAATGGAGGAAAATGCATTTTCTGCACTTGAATTAGCACTTGGACGTGGTGGCGATCAAGCGGTTATAAGAAGAAGTGGCGATTTCGATTTTTACGGTGGAAAAACAAAAGCTGTTGAGAAGAGAAATAAAGTAAAGGCGCGAATTATCGCACATGCATTTAGACCAATAATCGATGATAGTAAGCGTATCTTTATTATGGGGCATAAATTTGCCGACATGGACTCATTTGGGGCCTCAGTCGGTGTCTTTCGGGCGTGCTTGAATCGTGGCAAAGAAGCTTTTATAGTTCTTGAAGATGTAAATGAATCCATCCGCCAAATATACGACAAGATTGCTTCAGATAGCAATTATCGTTTTATTAAACCAGAAGATGCCATTGGTGGTTTTGAAGAAGATGATCTGTTGGTAATAGTCGATACACATCGTCCAAACTTTACAGAAAGTCCTGAATTAATACAGATTGCAACAAGAAAGGTTTTATTTGATCACCACCGAAGAGGCAAGGAGTTTATAGAAGGTGCCCTATTGACCTATCTAGAGCCGTACGCTTCATCTACTAGTGAGTTAGTGACTGAAGTTCTTCAATATATGGAAAAGAAGATGATTCTTGAAAAGCACGAAGCAGAAGCCCTTTTGGCAGGAATCGTGGTCGATACGAAGAATTTTAGCATCAAGACAGGTGTTAGAACCTTTGAGTCGGCAGCGCTATTGAGGCGATTTGATGCAGATACAACTGAAGTGAAGAAATTGTTTCAAGATGATTTGGCCACCTTTGTTGCGCGTTCAAATATTGTTAGTAATGCAGAAACACTGGGGAACAAAATCGCTATTTCTGCAACAGATGAAGATATTCCCAATGCGCGTATTATTGCTGCTCAAGGTGCGGATTCATTGTTGAATATTCGAGGTGTAAGATGTTCATTTGTTATTGTGAAAGAGAATGGTACTGTATTTATAAGCAGTAGATCTCTTGGTGAGGTAAATGTTCAGCTGATTATGGAGTCCATTGGCGGTGGGGGGCATATGACAGTAGCAGGTGCTCAGTTTAAAGACAAAACAGTTGGCGAAGTTAGAGAAACCTTAATAGGTGCTATAGATTATCATTTCAAGGAGGTTAGAAGTTCATGAAAGTAGTTTTGTTGAAAGATATTAAAGGGACTGGAAAAAAAGGTGAGTTTAAGGAAGTAAGCGATGGTCATGCACGCAATTTTCTTTTTCCTAAAGGACTTGCAAGAGAAGCCACTGACTCTACTATTAGAGAAATTTCTCATCAAAAGGCTAGTCACGACAAGCGAAAACAAGAGGAATTAGAGCAAGCTCAAGAACAAGCTAATAAGTTAAATGAGATGGTCATTACGTACAAGACAAAAGCAGGAGAAGCTGGCAAGCTATTTGGTTCAATTACATCAAAAGATATCGTAGAAATGCTGGAGAAGCAGCATCAAGTAAAAATAGACAAAAAGAAAATTAATCTTGAACATCCCGTGAAGACATTGGGGAATGTAAAAGTTGAAGTTAAAGTATACCAGGGCATCACTGCTCATGTAACTTTGTCTGTAATTGAATAAATGCTCAAGGCGCTAATTAGCGCCTTGTTTTTAGGAGTGATTTATGCAAAATAGAATTCCACCGCATAATTTGGAGGCTGAGCAATCGTTGCTTGGGGCCATGATTCTTGACGTTCATGCAATTAATGATGCCATGGAGCTAATAAAATCAGAAAGCTTTTATTCAGAGGCTCATAAGATTATCTTCGACTCTATCTTAGAAATGTCTGATCGTAGCGAACCGGTCGATTTAATAACCCTTTCAGATACCCTTCAGATAAAAGGTCGTCTAGATGTAATTGGTGGGATGTCCTATTTGACTTTATTAATTGATAAAGGTATCATCACTACTAATGCAAGAAGATATGCGGAAATTATCGATGAAAAGGCCACGCTGCGCCAGCTTATTCGCACCTCGACAGAGATTCTAGAGAAGGGCTATAGCGAAGAGGCTGCAGGTGACCTTATTGAGATGGCTGAAAAAAGCATCTTTGATATCACGCAGAAAAGAAACTCGGAGGGTTTTTCTCCAATTGGAAGAATACTTTCAAATACATTTGAAGAAATTGGTCGTTTAGCAACCCATAAGGGTGCTTTGACTGGTGTAACGACTGGACTGATTGACGTAGATCGAAAAACATCTGGCCTACAAAAATCGGATATGATCTTAATTGCAGCGAGACCTTCAATGGGAAAGACAGCATTTGCTCTCAATTTGTGCAAAAATGCGGCGATGATGGCTAACGCATCAGTTGCAATTTTCAGTTTAGAGATGGCTAAAGAACAATTAGTACAGAGATTATTGAGCGCTGAAGCCTTAGTTTCTATGGGTGCAATAAAAACAGGACAGCTCACTGAAGAAGATTGGCCACACTTAATTGCAGCAGTTGGACGTTTGTCAAAAGCCAAAATTTTCATCGATGACACACCTGCGATTAGCATCAGTGAAATGCGCGCTAAGTGCAGGAGATTAAAAGCCGAGCAAGGTTTGGATATGATCATGGTCGACTATCTTCAACTGATGTCTGGTGGAAAATCGGAAAGTAGGCAGCAAGAAATATCAATGCTTTCTAGATCTCTTAAACAACTTGCTAGGGAAATGAGTTGCCCAGTTATTGCTCTTTCTCAGTTGTCGCGGGCACCAGAACAACGTGCAGATCATAGGCCAATGCTGTCGGACTTAAGAGAATCTGGAGCAATCGAGCAAGATGCAGATTTAGCTATGTTTTTGTATCGAGATGAATACTACTTCCCAGATAAAGAAGATAATAAGAACAAAGCAGAATTGATTATTGGCAAGCAAAGAAATGGTGAAACGGGTACGGTTGAGCTTCACTGGATGGGACAATTTCAGCTCTTCAGAGACCTCAGTACACTCGATGGTTAATAGATGAGCGTTGTTAGACTGCTAAATAAACTGGAAGCCGAGGACCTTCGAAAATGGTCCGATCATGACGATATAAGGCTTCAACAATACAATTACTCATCCATGGATCAAATGGATATTGCATACTGGTTCTCGCTTAAGCAAAGAAGGTTTTCTCGAAAAATCTTTGGCGTGTTTAGTGACTCAGATGAGTTAATTGGGTTTGTTACTATAAAGAGGATTAATAGAATTCTAAAAAGTGTCTTTATAGGCGTTGCCTTTAATCCTAGCTTTATTAACTGTGGTCATGGTACAGAGGCGATAAGAACGGTTGTTAAGTATGTCTTTGATGAGTTGAAATATGTGACCGTGTTCCTTGATGTAGCAAGCTTTAATAGACGTGCTATTAGGTGTTACGAAAAATGTGGCTTTATAAAAATGCGATCTCGAACTGAAAAGTACGAGGCGCAAGAGAGCATATACGAGATTGCTCAATCGGATTCAGCGTTCTTTATTAAGAATCATGCGCTCTATACGACAGTCAATCGGAT
>CALFXQ010000323.1 GCA_937958285.1 uncultured Fusibacter sp.
ATTATTATAAAATTATGAATTGTTTGAAGGAGGTGTCCTTTGCTCGTTACGCGCATTCAACGTTTTTCCCTTCACGACGGCCCAGGAATACGCACAACGTTCTTCTTTAAAGGCTGTCCTTTAAGGTGTGCCTGGTGTCACAATCCAGAGACTTGGCGCTTTTGTGAAGAATCCTTTTACAATAAAACCGAGTGTCGCAGCTGCAAGCTATGCGAGGCGCTCGAGTTCTGCCCTGTCGATTACAAAGGCACTTATGGCGAGGCACACACCACCGCATCTCTAGTAGAAATCGCACTAAAAGACCAGGCTTTTTATACCCAATCGGGCGGGGGCATCACGCTAAGCGGCGGCGAAGTGCTCGCACAGCCCATAGATGCACTAGAGGCACTCGTGATTGCTCTAAAAAAGCACGGTTTGCACCTCGCATTAGATACCAGTGGCCATGGTCCACGCACACATATTCAGCGTTTGCTCCCTTATATAGATACCCTGCTATTTGACCTTAAACTGCTCGATAGCCTAAAACATCGACAATTTACCGGTGTCGACAACACGCAGATTCTAGCAAATCTAATGTGGCTTATCGCTCATAAGCCCGACCATCTAAAGCTGCATTTACGACTACCCCTAATTGACGGTGTGAACTGCTCCAACACCGATCTAGTAACACTGGTGTCTTGGCTCGGCAGTCACGATAGAAACCACCGCATTGATCAAATTGACCTGTTGCCCTATCACAAAATGGGCCAACAAAAAGGGCTTCAACTTGAAGAAGCCATTGAACTGCCAGACTTTGAATCTCCCGCTTCCGAAATTCTCGAACATTATAAAAGTACACTGAGTGCCTGTCACTACGCGGTGACTTTAGGAGGTCTATTATGAAACTACGCGGCTCAACACCTAGAACACAGCGTCTACGCCAAGAGAGTGTTTCCACAACGCCCCTACTGGATATGGAGCGCGGCTTTTACTTTACCGAGGCCTACAAAGCGCACGAGGGCTCCGTGTCGATTCCCGTGCTTAGGGCATTGGCACTTAAACACTACCTAACCCATAAGACGCTGTGGCTTGGCGAAGACGAACTGATTGTGGGCGAAAAGGGCAAATCGCCACAGGCTGCTCCTACGTTTCCAGATTTGTGTTGCCACACCCTCGAAGATATGCAAGTGATCAACGCCCGTGAGCTGATTCGCTTCACAGTTACTGAAGAAGATCTTAAGCTTCAAGAAAATGTGATTTTGCCTTACTGGTCAAAGCGCGCACTCCGAAATCGCATTGTGGAAGCCATGACGCCAGAATGGCACCAGTGCTACACCAGCGGCGTCTTTACCGAATTTATGGAGCAGCGGGGCCCTGGGCATACCGTAGGCTCTGCCATTTACTATCAGAAGGGGTTTGAAGGCTTTAAATCAGACATCGAAGCGGCTATTAGCGCCTTAGACCCACTGAGAGATGCCCACTATCTCGACAAGCTAGAAGCCTTAAAAGGGATGGCCATCAGCTGCGATGCCATTATGGTGCTAGGCGACCGCTATAGTCAGTTAGCCCTTTCGCGTGCCGAGGCCTGTGCTGAGCCCCAGAGAAAAGCTACCCTTTTGGACATCGCCCAAAACTGTGCCGTTGTGCCCAGACAAGCGCCAAAGACTTATTGGCAAGCCCTTCAAATGTATTGGTTTGTCCACTTGTTGGTCACCCTCGAAGTGAATCCCTGGGATGCCTTTAGTCCTGGTAGACTCGATCAACATCTCGGCGGCTTCTACCAAGAAGATCTCAAAAAGGGCCACCTCACCGAAGCAGATGCCCTTGAGCTGCTCGAGTGCCTGTGGATTAAATTCAACAATCAACCGGCCCCGCCAAAAGTGGGCATTACATTAAAGGAAAGTGCGACCTATACGGATTTTGCCAATATCAACACCGGCGGCATTACACCTAGTGGCGAAGACGGCGTGAATCCCGTAAGTTATTTAATCTTAAAGTGCATGGACGAAATGCAATTGCTTCAACCTAGTTCTAATGTGCAAATCAGCAAAAAAACGCCTGATCATTTTTTAAAAACCGCACTGCAAATCTCGAGAAAGGGCTGGGGACAACCGGCACTCTACAATACAGATGCCATTGTTCAAGAGCTCTTAAACGCAGGTAAGACCCTGCAAGATGCGCGTTTGGGCGGCGCAAGTGGCTGCGTAGAAACCGGCTGTTTTGGCTTAGAGGCCTATATTCTTACAGGCTATTTCAATCTGCCAAAGATTTTAGAAATTGCCCTTCACAACGGCTTCGACCCAGTGAGTCAAAGACAACTCGGCATAAAAGAAGAGCACTTCGATCTCGACACCCTAGATTTCGACGGCCTTGTGGCGCTGTTTTGGCGTCAGCTCGATCATTTTCTTAGCATTAAACTCAGCGGCAGCAATGTGATTGAGGCCATTTACGCAAAGCAAATGCCCGTGCCCTTTTTATCCGTGATTACAGGGGACTGCATTCAAAATGCCCTCGACTATAATGCCGGTGGCGCAAGGTATAACACCAGCTACTTGCAGGGGGTTGGCATCGCCACCATAACAGATTCTCTAAGTGCGCTTCGCCACTTGGTATATGGAGATCATCCCCCACTTCACATGGGAAAACCCCTAACTTTAAGTGCCTTTGTGGAAACTCTAGACGCAAACTTTGAAGGACCTGATGGCGAGCGCCTTCTCGCGCGCTGTCGTCACGATGTGCCAAAATACGGCAACGATGACGACCGCGCCGACCGTCTCATGCAAATGGTGTTCGAGGGTTACTATGCGCGCGTCACCGGACGCCCCAATACCAGAGGTGGGCACTATCGCATCAATATGCTCCCCACCACTTGTCATGTGTACTTTGGCGAGGTGATGCTCGCCACGCCCAATGGTCGCATGGCCCATATGCCTCTAAGCGAGGGTATCTCTCCAGAAAAGGGTGCAGACCGACAAGGACCCACTGCAGTGATTAAATCCTGTGCAAAAATGGACCACTTAAAGACCGGTGGCACCTTGCTCAATCAACGCTTTACCCCTTCTGCTGTAGCCGGTGAATCGGGGCTTCACATCTTAAGTAGTGTGGTGCGTACCTATTTTAGCTTAGATGGCCACCATATTCAGTTTAATATTGTGGATAGCGCCACGTTAATTGCAGCTCAAAACGACCCAGAACAATACAAGGACCTCATTGTAAGGGTCGCGGGTTATAGCGATCACTTTAGAAATCTCAGCAGAGCACTACAAGATGAAATTATCGGTAGAACCGCCCATCGTCTCGATTAGTTTTAACGCGTTCACATATGAAAGGATGCCTTATGCCAAATAATATCCACTTCGACAGAATTACAGCACTGCGTGCATCAATGACCGAGCATGGTATCGATGCTTATATTGCCGTGGCAGGCGATGCCCATGGCACAGAGTACTTGCACCCACACTTTAAAGGGCGCGATTGGCTCACCGGATTTACAGGTTCTAGGGGCACGGCGCTTATCACCCAAGATGCGGCGCTGCTTTGGACCGATGGCCGCTATTTTATTCAAGCGGCAAAAGAACTTGACGGCAGTTCTATCACAATGATGCGGTTGGGTTTCCCCGAAGATCCCACTCTGCCTCAGTGGCTAAATCATCATCTTCAAAGCGGTGCATGTGTCGGCTTTGACGGCATGGCCATGCCCGTCTCTGAAGTGAATGCCCTCCACTTGGCCTTTGGCGATAAGAAAATTGCCATAAATGCCAATTTTGATCTTGTCGGCGCGCTCTGGCACGACAGACCTTCTCTACCCGCTGCAAAAGTCAGGGTGCACGCCCTTACTTACACTGGGCGCACGGCCGAAGAAAAGCTTTGCGATGTGCGCGCTGAACTCGACAAAATCAAAGAAAAAAAGGGTCTGCAGGGTCCCTTAAAACACCTTATATGCAGGCTCGACGACATTGCTTGGCTCTTTAACCTGCGCGGCGATGCCATCCCAAACAACCCTTACTTCTTCTCTTTTGCCATCGTCGATGAGCAGTCGGCCACCCTCTATCTCGATATGTCCCAGTGCGACCACGAGGTGCGTTCCCACTTGTCAGAGAACGGCGTTGAAATCAAACCCTATCAGGCCTTACTTGAAGAAGTAGCGTCCCTCGTGGTGCCAGGCACCTTCTTAATTGAGGAGCAATCTACGCCATATGGCATTGTAAAAGCGCTAAAAGATGCCGATCAAATGCTGATTGCCGATCTCTTGCCTACCACGATGCTCAAAACGATTAAAAACTGTACGGAGCAAGCCAATGTGAGGCGCGCGTATTTGCAAGACGGATTGGCCATGGTGCGATTTATTCGCGCCCTTAAAGAAACGCCAACGGCCTATACCGAATACAGCGTTGGCACGGCTCTCACCGAATATCGCAAAGCGCTTCAAGATGCCATGGGCAATAGCTTTGATACGATTTGCGGCTACCGCGAGCACGCCGCAATGATGCACTATAAAGCCTCTGCTGAATCCTGCTATGCGCTAGAGGCTCGTGGACTGGTGCTCATTGACTCGGGTGGGCAATACTTGAGTGGCACCACCGATGTTACCCGCACCATCGCCCTCGGACCGCTAACTGACCTTGAGCGTTTTGACTATACCTTGACCTTAAAGGCCATGCGATATTTGGCCGACACTGTGTTTATGCGCGGTGCAACGGGCACGCATCTAGATGGTCTTTGCAGGCATCACATGTGGCAACATGGGCTCGACTACAAGTGTGGCACAGGACACGGCCTAGGGTTTCACCTTGGTGTGCACGAAGGACCCCAAAGCCTTAGCATGAATCCATCGAGTCATTTGGTGGTGCCAGGTATGCTGCTCACCGACGAACCAGGTGTGTACCGCGAGGGAATTAGCGGTGTGAGAATCGAAGATACGCTCCTTTGCGTGCCTCATTTAGAAAATGCTTTTGGCACATTTTACAGCTTCGAAAATCTCACGTTAGTGCCTTACGATAGAGATGCCATCGACGCCGCCTTGCTAACAGCAGATGAAATCGCGGCCATCGATGCCTATCACCAACAGGTTTATACACAACTTGCACCGCATTTGTCAATAGACGATGCCGCTTGGCTCAAAACAGCCACTGCGCCGCTGCTTGAAATTTAGTTTTTGGGGTATCTATATTCTGAGAGATGGTTGACTCAGCAAAGGAGGTACCCATGAAGCAAGTTCTGCTTATCCTACTGACGGTTATGATTGTGATTGCCGTGGCACTTCCAGGTTGGGTAGTCCCCACGAGCATGGCAAAAGAAGAGGTGGCTTTTTTTGAAGACGAAGCTATTCCTCTAGGGGATTTGAATCTTTTTGAGGCAAATGCCTTTGGTTTGACAAGTAAATGGCTAGAGGGCGTCACACTACACGCACTCGGCGCAGATGCCTTAAATCCAGGTTTCACCGGTCAGACCCGCTCGCAAATCGAGGCCGTTGTTGGCTCACCCTTAACGGTTTACGCAAATACCACAATTTCTGCACTCAACAATAAAACCCGGGGGTATTACGCTCAGGGAGACGATGTGCTTTTGGTCTACTACGACAATAAAAAACAAGGCACTGCTCTTTTTACCCTTCAGTTTAATGCAGAAGTCGCTAGACAAACGCGATTCATGACCCAACCCGTATACGATAACGAAAGTCTCGTGCAAATGACCAGCGATACAGTGGTACTCCTAAATGGCGTTCGCCAAAGCTACCAAAGAAAACCGCTAAAGGCCTCTAAACCCTTATCGGCCGTCGCCATTAAGCACAGTGAAGACATGGTGAAAAACAATTACTTTAGCCACACCAATAGCAAAGGCCTTGGGCCAAAAGCGCGCATTCAAGGGGCAAAAATCTCGTTTAAAGCCTTTGGCGAAGCACTTACCGCTGGGTCGTATACACCAGTTGAGGCGCTCACTGCTTGGCTAAACTCAGATGGTCACAGACCCATTGTTTTAGGTGACTACAACACCGCAGGCCTAGGCATTGCCACCGGTCAAACCACCTATGGCATCTACTACACTTTAAAAGTCATTAGACAATAAGCCCGCAAAAAAGCAGTTAACGCCAGTAAATCTCGCGTTAACTGCTTTCTTATTTCTTATCGTCGAAAAGGGCCACGCAGTTTCTGCCTCTTTGCTTGCCCTGATAAAGGGCAGCATCTGCATGTTTAATAATGTCTTGCCAAGACACATTGGCACTGTTTAGCGCTAGACCAATGGTACAAGTCACGCTCAACTGCTCGCTCCCATATAACACATCCTTTGTTTGTACTGATTGCCTCACTCGTTCAGCGACGCTTTTGGCATCCACTTCACCTGTTTCTGGAAAGATGATTAAGAACTCCTCACCGCCCCATCGCCCAATCACATCGTA
>CALFXQ010000324.1 GCA_937958285.1 uncultured Fusibacter sp.
GGAATACATCATCCCAAAATACTCTTGTCTAAAAACTACAATCACTCAAATGCTATTATTGAAGCTGCAAAGTCCGCAAAAAAAATTGCCGTTGTAGGCGCAGGCTATATTGGCGTTGAACTTGTTGAAGCTTTCCAAGAGAACGGTAAAGAGGTTGTACTAATCGATGCGCATTCACGCGTGATGTCACGGTATCTCGACCCCGAATTTACAGCCATAGCTGAAAATGCACTCTCTGAACGGGGCATTACATTAGCACTCGGCCAGTGTGTATCAAAATTTGTTGAATCCAGCGAAGGCGGTGTGATTATAGAGACAACTGGCGGCACATTTGATGTAGATTTAGTCATACTTTGCATCGGCTTTAAACCTAATACAGAGCTTGTGAAAGGCCAAGTGGATATGCTCCCTAATGGTGCTATCTTGGTAGATGACTACATGCGCACATCACACCCAGATATTTTTGCAGCTGGGGATAGTTGTGCTATAAAATTTAATCCTACAGGCAAGCACCAATACATGCCCTTAGCAACAAATGCAGTGCGCATGGGCACGTTGATTGCTAGGAATTTAGTCGCTCCCTCAACGGCATATTTAGGCACTCAAGGTACATCGGGTATTAAGATTTACGAGCAAAATATTGCAAGTACAGGCCTGACCCTAGAAAGCGCTTTACAAGAGGGCATCGATGCCGACTTTGTCACACTTAAAGAGAACCATCGCCCTGAATTTATGCCCACCTTCCACGAAGTGCTTTTAAAAGTAGTCTTCGATAAACACTCACGCCGTATTTTAGGGGCTCAACTTGCCTCAACGATAGATCTCACACAGTCGATTAACACCTTGAGCGTGTGTATTCAATCGCGTATGACCATTGACGATTTGGCATTTGTGGACTTTTTCTTTCAACCACACTACAATAAGCCTTGGAATTTCTTAAACGCGGCGGGTTTGTCTGCTTAGTATCCAAATATAAAGCCCTCTTGCACGTGTACCGGTTACCAGACCAAGCACATGTGTAATGAGGGCTTTAATTTTATTGTATTATTGATGGATCAATGGCGTGTTTTTACATCTTGAAGCAAAGTTTATAAGGCCTAGTTTTGCGGACTTGTCAAAAAGGTGTTAAATCCTTCTCCAAGAACTTCGTGTGCAAATCCGACAGTGATAAACGCTTCGGGATCGATACCTTTTATGTACTGTTTTAAACGAATGTACTGTGCTTTATCTAGAACCACCTGAATGACTTGGCGATCTGCTCCTGTATATCCACCTTGAGCTTTGTAAATTGTTGTACTACGGTCTAGTTTCTCGATGACAAAACGATTAATTGCCTCTGGTTCTTTTGAAAGAATGAGTACATTGAGCTTTATTTCAAAACCGGCGATTACCCTGTCAATCACAAGACCATTTAACATGATGCCGAGAAGTGCCCATAATCCGAGCGAAAAGCCAAATGCAACGCCTGCAAGTAAAACAACCACCATGTCTGACAAAAGTAGTGCCATGCCTATCTCCATGTGGGTGTACTTATTAATAATCTTTGCAATAATATCTGTGCCACCTGTTGAGGCATTTTGATAAAAGATAATGCCCATGCCGATGCCTTGAATCAATATGCCAAAAATCAAGTTTAAAAGTACCTCGGGTACTAAGGGGCCACTCATTGGAAAAAACATCTCTAACAAGTATATAAGACCCGATAATGCAAAGCTACAATAAAGGGTATAACCCATGAACTCTTTCCCAATAAGTAAAAACGCCAAAATAAACAACAGGATGTTAAAGAATGTCATAATCGCACCAATAGGCAATGTAGGCACATAGTGATTTATGACCATAGCTAGACCCGTCACACCTCCAGTTGCTAGATCTGCCGCAATGAGAAAAAAGTGTAGACCAAGTGCCATTATCACCAACCCAAGATTAATTAGCGCAAATTGCTTTAACTTACTATTCATCGAAAACCTCCTCGTTATTAACTTTAATTATACAAAAAAGTAAAAAACATCACAATGTGATGTTTTGGTGCCCAGAGGCGGAATCGAACCACCGACACGAGGATTTTCAGTCCTCTGCTCTACCGACTGAGCTATCTGGGCAAATATTGTAAAACGCTCTATCTCACACACCTCTCGGTGTGCTCTAGCTAAGCTATCTTTGTATAACTATTACTTACTAATCACTCAAAAGGAATGGTGGGCCATCAGGGACTCGAACCCCGGACCTGCCGGTTATGAGCCGGATGCTCTAACCAATTGAGCTAATGGCCCTTTTGAATTCACATGGTGGGCATAAGTGGACTCGAACCACCGACCTCACGCTTATCAGGCGTGCGCTCTAACCAGCTGAGCTATACGCCCATGTTGAAAGTGGTCGGGGTGGCAGGATTTGAACCCGCGACCCTCTGGTCCCAAACCAGATGCGCTACCAAGCTGCGCTACACCCCGACAAAAGGTATTAATATAAAAGTGGCAGGGGCGAAAGGACTTGAACCCTCGGCACGCGGTTTTGGAGACCGCTGCTCTACCAACTGAGCTACACCCCTAAATAAACTGGCGGAGAAGGAGGGATTTGAACCCTCGCGACCCTTTCGAGCCCTACTCCCTTAGCAGGGGAGCCTCTTCAGCCACTTGAGTACTTCTCCAGTTGTATTTGGCAATTGATTTAAAATTGGCGGAGAGGGTGGGATTCGAACCCACGTGGGCTTGCACCCTAACGGTTTTCAAGACCGCCCCGTTATGACCGCTTCGGTACCTCTCCTAATATTGGCTGGGGATGCAGGACTCGAACCTGCGGATGACGGAGTCAAAGTCCGTTGCCTTACCGACTTGGCTAATCCCCAATAAATTGGTAGCGGCGAGTGGACTCGAACCACCGACCCTCCGGGTATGAACCGAATGCTCTAGCCAACTAAGCTACGCCGCCGTATGGTGGAGGAGGCTGGATTCGAACCAGCGAAAGCTCTGCTAACGGATTTACAGTCCGCCCCCTTTGGCCGCTCGGGAACTCCTCCATGAAATTGTAAATGGTGCGGATAAAGGGACTCGAACCCCCACGTCGTTAAACACTAGATCCTAAGTCTAGCGCGTCTGCCAATTCCGCCATATCCGCATAAATTGGGCTTTGCTTAGTTTTAACTAAGCGGTATACTACGCATTACTTATAACATTTTTTTCGCTGCGACTTAGTTTGTCCTCTCGCGATTTTCGCTGTGCGAAAACGCTGTCGGACTCATTTTTTTCGCTGCGACTTAGTTTGTCCTCTCGCGATTTTCGCATTGCGAAAACGCTGTCGGACTCATTTTTTTCGCTGCGACTTAGTTTGTCCTCTCGCGATTTTCGCATTGCGAAAACGCTGTCGGACTCATTTTTTTCGCTGCGCGAAAAAAATGATTGGTGGGAGCAACAGGGATCGAACCTGTGACCTCCTGCTTGTAAGGCAGATGCTCTCCCAGCTGAGCTATGCTCCCATGATGAACTGGTTTAAATGGCTCCAAGGGTGGGACTCGAACCCACAACCTACCGGTTAACAGCCGGTTGCTCCGCCGTTGAGCTACCTTGGAATGTGTTGGGTTTGAGCCGCTCTCTCGAGGCGACATGATTATAATATAACAATCCCAAACCAATGTCAACGCCATTTTTCACATTTATTTAACCTTTTTTCATCTTTTTAATCTTGTGGATTTTGCCTTCTTATATACACCTGAACTACCTCATCAAGAAGCTGGGCATTTTGAAAAATCACTGGGTTGCAGCTATTTGCCACTTGATCCCTGTGCGTTTTTTTAAGCTGTGCACAATTTCTCGAACAAAAGTGGCTGTCGGCCCGGTCTAGGTACTCCTGAACCGCTACCTTTAGCTCTGGACTTTGATGGGCAACATGATTTGTGAGTAAAGACGAGAGTGCCGCCACTGCACCCGCTATGGCACCACAGAGATCCTCTGTCATAAGGCCACCGCTAAAACCCGCCATCAAGTGCAGCGCTTTTTCGTCGAGGCCCAACTGATAAACCTCGTTTGCCGCGTACAAGGTTGCTTCGGAACAACTTAAATCGTACTGAGCATCGCGATACTTGGCAATCGCATCAGACATGGTAATGGTCGTGGCAGTGGCAGTCGTATTCATAATTTTCCTCCGTAGAAAGTCTGTAGTCGCTACACACAATATAACGAAAACTTTCGAAGCTGTACAGGAAAATTGCTAAATAGCTAGACGTTTTTTATAGATGCCGATCATGCGGTACACCTCGCTTGGCGCAGTACCGCCATCGGCACATCGGCGCGCAAGGCACGAGGCCATGTCAATAGAAGTGAGAAAGTCTTGCATATGGTCCTGAATGCTTTCAGTGTCGCAAATCTCACCTTCTAAAAAAATAGGCAACAACAGCTGCTCAATAACACGAATATCGAGCGCCTCTAGACTGCAGCCCTTAGATAGGGCGACCTTTACCAGTTGCCCGCTCAAACTGTGGGCTTCGCGGAAGGGCAGCCCCTTTCTTACGAGCCAATCCGCCACATCTGTGGCATTGACAAAACCCTCGTCGAGGGCATGGGCCATCGCCTCAGTGTGAAAGGTGGCCGTCGCCAATTGTTCGCGCATGGCCACAAGACACAGACTCAGATCCTCTGAGGCTTGCCACAACACGCGCTTATCTTCTTGCAGATCTTTATTGTAAGCCAGTGGCAAGCCTTTAAGCGTGGCCATAAATCCCGAGAGCCTCCCTGTGGCAATCCCAGCCTTGCCGCGAATCAATTCGCAGGCATCTGGATTTTTCTTGTTGGGCATCATACTGCTGCCAGATGTCCATTGATCCGACAGGGCGATAAACCCAAAGCGTGGCGTAGACCATAAAATCAGCTCTTCGGCAAGGCGACTCAGGTGTAGCAGCACCGTCGCCGAAAGATGCAAGTAATCCACCACATAGTCCCTGTCGCTCACCGCATCCATGGCGTGAAGTGACACGCCGGAAAACCCCATGGCCTCAGCCACTAGCAGGCGATTAATAGGAAAGCTCGTGCCCGCCAAGGCCCCGGCCCCCAGAGGGCTCATATCCACCTGTTCGAGCAGCTGGTCTACCTTCTTAATGTCTCTTTCGAGCATTGCAACATATGTCAATAGGTGGAATCCAAGGGTTATGGGCTGAGCGGGCTGCAAATGTGTATATCCTGGCATTGGCGCCCCTGCAAATGTCTCGGCCAACACAAGTAGCGTTTTTAACAGGCGAATAATCTCACCTCGCTGTCCCTTTAGCGAGGCTTTTAGCCACAGTTTGACCGCTGTTGCCACCTGATCATTTCGACTTCTGCCTGTGTGTACTTTTTTTCCCAAAAGCCCTAATCGCTCTGTGAGCTGGCATTCCAGCCACATATGCACATCTTCGTCTTTTGTCTTTGCATCGATTGTTAGGTTGCCCGTTGTAAGTTGTTTCTCGATGTGCGCTAGCGCCTCGTTCAGCTGGCATCCTTCTTGACTGGTGAGCACCTGAGCATCCACGAGCCCTGCGATATGGGCCAACGTGCCTTGAATGTCTGCAAACACTAAAAAGGCATCGACATCTATTGAGCGATTAAAAGCGTCGAACAAAGCGGATTGGTTGCCCGAGAAGCGCCCACTCCAAAGCTTATCGCTCATTATTGGCCTCCTGGCCCTGCAGGCGTGCAACCATTTGAAGGGGCAAGGTAAACAGGTTGATAAAGCCCTGTGCGTCGCTTTGATTGTACACATGGTCTTCGCCAAAGGTCACATGTGCCTCACTGTATAGGCTGTAGGGCGATTTCGTCCCCAAAATTTGCACGTGCCCATGGGTGAGCCCAATGCGCACCGTGCCCGCCACCACATGCTGGGTGCTCTCCACAAAAGCGTCGAGGGCACTTTTGAGCGGCGAATACCACAGGCCATTGTAGACCAGATCTGCATATCTAAGGCCAAGACTCGTCTTTACATGTAAGGTCTCTCGGTCCAAAACAAGGCGTTCTAACGCGCTGTGCGCCTTGTAGAGCACGGTGCCACCTGGTGTTTCGTATACGCCTCTGGATTTCATGCCCACAAGGCGATTTTCCACCAAGTCCACCACGCCTACGCCTTGTGCCCCAGCGCGGGCGTTGAGCTGCTCCAAAATCGCTTTTGGGGTCATTGTCATATCGTCGATAGCCACTGGAACGCCTTTTTTAAACGTGATGGTGAGGGTATCGCCTTCGGGGCAGACCTGGCTCAGGGGTTTGGTCCATCTGTAAAGGCTTTGGCAATGCGCCTCCCACGGGTCTTCCAAATTGCCGCCTTCATGACTTATATGCCAGAGATTTTCGTCTCGGCTATAGGGGTCTTTGGGGGTATTGGGCACGGGTATGCCCTTCTTTGCTGCATAGGCCATCAGATCTTCTCTGGATTTAAACGTCCACTGTCGCCACGGCGCAATCACATCTAGCTCTGGCGCTAGGGCTTTGATCGTCGCCTCAAAGCGCACCTGATCGTTGCCCTTTCCCGTCGCCCCGTGGGCAATTGCCTCTGCCCCTTCTTGACGCGCAATGTCAACCATGTGCTTGGCGATGAGCGGGCGCGCGAAGGCGGTCCCCAGAAGGTACTCGCCCTCGTATATAGCCCCAGCTTTTAGACCTATAAACGCGTAGTCTACAACAAAGGCATCCACCGCATCCACGACAATCACCTTTTGTGCACCCGTGCTTAGCCCTTTTTGCTCCAGCGCCTGAAAGTCCTCTTGCTGGCCCACATCCACACATACCGCAATCACTTGATAGCCCTTCTCCTCCTTTAGCCAAGTGAGAATCACAGAGGTATCTAATCCTCCTGAATATGCCAAAACCACCTTTTTCCCCTTAGAAGGCAAGTCGCTTGCCTCTATCTTGCTTGCCTCTATCTTGCTTGCCTCTATCTTACTCGCTTCTATAATCATTTTTCATCTCTCCCAAAAGTATAGTTGTTATGTGCGGTACGCACCGTTAATTTTCACGTAATCATAAGACAAATCACAACCCCAAGCCCTCGCGGTATAATCCCCCGCCTTAAGGTCGATGTGGATCACAATATTGTCGCCGCGCAGCACATCGAACGCCTCTTCCTCATCGAAGGCTAGCGGTACACCCTCGCTAAGCAGCGCCACCATCCCCAATCGCGAGCTCAGTGAAATCGACAAATGGTCTGGATCAAACTGAGCGCCCGAGTACCCGAGGGCACAGGCGATGCGGCCCCAATTGGCATCCTGCCCAAAAAACGCCGCCTTGACCAAGTTTGATGACACCACCGCCCTCGCCCCTTGACGCGCCTCCGTTTGCGAAGCGCCCCCCTGCAGCTGGACCTCGAGCATCTTAGTTGCCCCTTCTCCATCCTTGGCAATTTGGATTGCCAAGGACTCGCAAACCCTATAAACCGCCTCATTAAACACCTGATCCTCTGGTCCCGCACCATCGATTTCTCGTCCGCCAGCTGCACCATTTGCCAACATCAGCACCATATCGTTTGTCGATGTGTCGCCATCGACCGAAATCATATTAAACGAGCCCGCCGTTGCCTCCGATAAGCACTGCTGCAAGAAATTATGCGACACAGGCGCATCTGTAAAGAGAAATCCAAGCATCGTTGCCATGTTGGGATGTATCATTCCAGACCCCTTGGCCAAACCCATCAAGCTATACTTCTGACCGCATATCTCTATGGTGGTAGATGCCACTTTTAAGTAGGTATCCGTGGTCATAATCGCATGTCCAAATGGGAGCAAGTCCTTGGACATACATCCCGGAAGTCTCTCAATTCCACCGTAGATCTTGGGCATGTCGAGCGGTACACCGATAATTCCCGTCGATGCGATTAAGACTGACTCTGCAGCCAAATTGAAGACTTCTGCCGATGCCACTGCCATCGCCTGAGCATCAAGTAGACCCTGGCTACCAGTACATGCATTCGCATTCCCACTATTGACTAATAGTGCACGGACACCACCTTTTGATTGGTGTACCTTGCAAGACATTGACTGCTTCAAATGCGATTGGGTGACTAACACCGGCGCTGCCTTGGTCACATTCTGCGTGAAAACCCCCGCTGCGTTGCAGGGACTGTCGCTCAACACTATGCCGAGGTCCTTTTTTTTGCGCTTGACGCCCGAATGAAGCCCCGCTGCCGAAAAGCCTTTAACGTCGATAACATCGTACTTAATTTTTATCTGCATACACACAATCTCGCTTTCTTTCTTTATTTATCTATATGTCTTACACTTGCTGTATTTCCCTTTGTACACTTGTCGCTTCTACCTTGATAGCTGGGCCTTATCGTTTCTAACCAATGCCTGCCAGCGGTTCCAAGCCCAGTGCTAAATTCATATTGTAAATCGCCTGTGTAGCAGCGCCCATCAATGTATTGTCGATTGCGCAAAAGGCCATCATGCGCTTGGTTCGACTATCTGATTTAACGCCGATGTATGCGTATGGTGTTCCGGTGGCCCACCGCGTTTCGGGCATTCCTGAGATCACCTTAACAACAGGGCTATCTGCATAAAAACTGCGATAACACTCAAGCAGTTTTTCATCGGAAGGCATTTCCTCGGCTACGCCTTTATAGCGTCCATAGACACTTGCCAAGAGCCCATTTTGCATTGGCACCAGATGCGGTGTAAATTGAACCACACACTTCTTTGATTGGTTCCTAAGCGACAAGAAGCGGCTTAAATGATACTCAATTTCTGGTGTATGCCTATGATTGCCCACACTGTAGGGTTTAAGATTTTCGTTGGCTTCACAATAAAGGTTTCCAAGTGTTAAGTTGCGTCCAGCGCCGCTAACACCTGATTTCGCATCAATCACCAAATCGTCGCTATCCACAAAGTCATGGACCAAGAGGGGGGCAACAGCCAGAAGCGATGCGGTTGGGTAGCATCCAGGATTTGATATTGACTTAATGCCCTTTGAAACTTCAAATAATGGTGCCAGACCATATACCATATCTTTTAGATTCTCTATATCTAAGTGTGTTTGACCATACCACTTCTCGTAGTCTGAGCAGGTCAAACGATAATCTCCGCTCAAATCTATTACAAGTCGCCGCTCAATTCCCAGCTGTGACTCTTGCTTGCGAATATCACTGACCCACTGTTGACTTACGCCGTGAGGCAGTGCCAAATAAATAACATCAATCTCTTGTAATTGTTCTAATACGTGCCGATGGGGTGCCAGCATCCCCAACTTCCCTAGTGATTCAAATCGGGGGTGCAGAGTTGCAAGATGACTCCCCGCGCCTTGGTGTGCGGTTAGACAGTACAGCACACACTCACGATAGCGCATTAAGTAACTCACCAACGCCATCCCCGCATACCCAGACGCCCCCATCACAGCAATACGAAAACCACCCAACATACCCCCACCTCTCTTCCTTGTAACTGTAAGAGACCCCTTCTCTTACCCGCTCTCTTTCTGTTACTACCTTGTTACTGTAAGAGACCCCTTCTCATACCCGTTCTCTTTCTGTTACTACCCTGTTACTATAAGAGACCTCTTCTCTTAGCGCTACTTTGCGATAAGTTGCCTCTTTCACGAATCCGATAAGCATGATTATACACAGACTCAAGTATTTATGCAACAATATAAACGAATATCCTCATAAAAATAATTATTATTGCATATTTAATCATTTGATAGTATTTTGTTATACAGGAGGTTCAAAAAGATGAAAAACAAAGCAATCGATAATAAAAACATATCTGTCTCTAGTGCTACTCCAATGAGTCCTGCAGTCTATGTCCTTAAAATAGGAGGAAGTACCCTGCACGAACCAGATGTAAGTATTCCACTAATTGCAGCAACTCTCTGCGAACTGAAAAAACAAGTACCCGATTGCCAGGTTGCAATTGTCCACGGGGGTGGGCATCATATCCACAATGCTCTCAAAGTAGCCAAACTGAAGAGTCATGTAATCGACGGTTACAGAGTCACACCAAAAGAACATATCCCCTTTGTGGAGAAGGTGCTTTTCTGTGAACTTTATCAACAGCTCTACACACACTTTTCAGAGGTGGGTCTTAAAGTGTCGAAATGGTCGACCGCATCGGAGATTCCCGCAACAGCAACACAAAAAAAGGGGCCTTGCGGCACCCCGTTTTGGGCATATGTCGGCGACGAGTTACAGTGGCAAGTTGACACTTTGAAGTCGAAGCTACAGTCTGGCGAAGTGCTCTTGCTGCCCTCACTGGCACCCGCAATAAGCGATGATTCAAAAGAGCTTGAACACAATCAACCGTCGCTCCTCAATATCAATGCGGATGATATGGCAAGAAGTCTAGCCATCGCCTTAAGAGCGGATGCCTTAATCTACTTAACCGATGTAGATGGTGTATTAGATCAGTTCAACAATCGTCTCGCGCACTTGACCCCAGATGTCGCTCAGATTCATATCGAGAAGGGGCATTTGGCTGGCGGTATGAAAATTAAGGTTTCACAAGGCTTCAAGGCACTTCATTCCGGAGTCGCTAAAGTCCTATTGTGCCCAATCATCAATCTACATAAAGCCCTTAAAGGCGAAGATTGCGGAACCGTTTTAACACACAGCCCTTCGCCATCCCACCACCACTTGATGGGCACCTATCAACGCAAACCCCTTATTTTCAAAGAGGGCTACGGCCCTTGGATTGTCACGGACGATGGCACGACATACTTAGATATGGTGAGTGGTGTGGCCGTTAACACATTAGGACACGCACACCCTAAAATTACAGAGACAATCGAGGCGCAAGCTGGCAAGCTGCTACATCTTTCGAATCTCTACTACTCTGCGCCACAGCTAAAACTTGCAGAAACGTTGGTGGCATTAAGTGGCATGCACTCTGTATTCTTGAGCAATAGTGGTACCGAAGCGGTAGAGGCCGCGCTTAAAATCGCAAGAAAATTTGGCAAGCAAAACGGAGGATACAAAAGAAAAATTCTGCATTTAAGTGGCAGTTTTCACGGACGAACATTTGGTGCACTTACGGTTACATCAAATGTCCATTACCAAGCCCCCTTCCTGCCGCTTGTTTCAGAAACAGAAGAAATCCCCTCTGGTGATATAACCACCTTACAGCGGATTATGTCCGAGGATGTATGTGCTATAATCTTGGAACCCATTCAAGGAGAGAGCGGCGTGAACCTTGTAGATAGCGCTTTTATCTCTGCTGCTCGCGCACTCTGCGATCAGTACAATGCGCTCCTTATCTTTGATGAAGTTCAATGTGGCATAGGTCGTACGGGCACCATGTTCTACTACGAGCAGCTTGGGATTCAACCCGATGTCCTCTGCCTGGCAAAGGGTCTTGGTGGCGGATTCCCCATTGGCGCAACCCTCGTCAATCAACGAGCAGATGTACTCACGCCCGGCGACCACGGTTCTACCTTTGGCGGCAATCCACTCGCGGCCTCTTGTGCAAATGCCATCTTGGAGACCATTCAGACCGAAGAATTATTGCCACATGTGGCCAAACTTGGAAATCACGTGCTTCGTCATTTTAAAAAGTATCCCCATCCACTAGTGGAAAAAGTGACGGGTTCAGGGCTATTTCTGGGCATTCACCTAACCATACCCACTAAAGATGTCATTGATGCATCGCAGGATCTTGGAATGCTGCTAATCGGTGCCGGTACTAGTGTGGTCAGACTGCTCCCACCCCTTAACATCACTGAGGATGTGCTAAATTTAGCCATTATGCGCTTTTACTGCGCGCTCGACCGTGTGATGGCAAAAGATACTGACAAAGAAATAGTCTCGGTTTGCTAATTTAGAGATAAGAGCCCACGCACGCGATTGTGCATGGGCTCCTTTTGAGCAGGGCTTGAGAAAAGAATTTTTGGTTTCTCAAAATTGAAGTGAAATTTCAGTTGACATAATTTAAACTAAGCGATAATATAGTTTGCATAAGAACTGTTCTAACGCAAACAACTTTTACAACATTCACTTTTGTGGACTGCTAATTGCTACAGCAGTATCTTTAGTTTACACAAGGATAAACGCAAGGATGAACATATGGAAAACCAACATGCTTTTCTTATTTTGCAACAAATTCGCGAATTGTATGGCCAAATCAATCAGTGCTTTGCACATAGTACGCCCAAGTCGACTAGCGAAGACATCGCATCGCTTACACCGCAACAGTTGTTAATTGTGAAAATTATTGGCCATCAGAATCAAGTTACAATCTCGACTTTATGTCAACAATTATCCCTCTCAAAAGGTACTGTTTCTGGCATTGTGAGTCGCATGGTTGCCAGCGGACTTTTAGAGAAGCATCACGATTTGGAAGATCGTCGTACAGTGTGGATACGATTTAGTCCCTCCGGCAAAGAACTTGCCTATCATTTCCGATCACACATGTCTAGTGTCTTATCCTCATTGGTTCAGGATTTTTCACAACTAGAACAAGAAAAATTGTCAAAGGACCTCAATCGACTCATTCAGTCACTTAAAGAGAATAAGGAGAGCAACACATGTCAACAATTCTAATTGCAGCAATCATAATGATTTCATTGGCTTTAGTATTTTACACCTGGGGTGTCTGGGCTGAACACAGAAAGGGTCGTCTCGAATTAAAGCACCTGCTGTTATTCTTAGGTGGCCTCGTATTTGATACTGCAGGCACTGTTACTATGAGCGTAATCGCAAGTGGGAACGAAACTGCAGAAGTAGCGTCTGGAATAAATTGGCACGCCATAACTGGTGGATTTGCCATTGGTTTAATGTTGATTCATGCAATTTGGGCAGCACTTGTACTGTTAAAGAAGAACGATACCGCACAAAACTCCTTTCATAAGTTTAGCCTGATAGTCTGGATTTTATGGTTGATTCCATATGTAAGTGGCGCTTGGCTTGCAATGGGATAACCCTTAGTTTTGAGCAATCATGATAATATGAACAAAGCCCCCAAAACCTTTGAGGAAATCACGAAGGTCTTTGGGGGCCTTTTGTTACTGTAAGAGACCGGGTATGATAACGGGTCTCTTACAGTAACAAAAAGAGAAGAGGTATGATAACGGGTCTCTTACAGTAACAGGCTATAGGCGCATTAGGTAGTCGAAGGCGCCGAGGGCTGAGGTTGCGCCCGAGCCGATGGCCACCACAATCTGTTTATAGGAAGAATTTGTGCAATCGCCAGCGGCAAAGACTCCAGGGAGGCTCGTTGCGCCCTTGCCGTCCACCACGATTTCACCGAGGCGGTTACGCTCAACTACGCCCTCTAGCCACTCGGTATTTGGCAACAAGCCTATTTGAACGAAAACACCCTCTAGTGGCACATGCACCCTATCACCCGAGCTGCGATTGACATAACTCAAGCCTGTCACCTTTTCGGCACCTTCAATAGCAGTGGTCTGCGCATTGGCAATCACAGTGACATTCGCCAAGGACCTCAAGCGCTTCTGAAGAACCTCATCGGCCTTTAGCGTTTCGGCAAACTCCAAGACCGTTACGTGCGCAACCATGCCCGCTAAATCGATTGCCGCCTCTACGCCAGAATTCCCACCACCAACAACGGCGACGCGCTTGCCTTTAAAGAGCGGCCCGTCGCAATGGGGGCAATAGGCGACGCCCCGATTTTTTAAAGTTGCCTCACCAGGAACGCCCAGCTGTCTCCAGCGGGCACCTGTTGCGATAATCACGGTACGCCCTCTAAGGACTACGCCATTCGCGAGGGTGACAGGCACGTAACCGTGCTCATCAACTGCTTCAACCCCCTTAACTTGATGTTTCTGAATGATCTCAACAGGGTATGCCCTCACGTGCTCTAACAAGTCAGATGCAATCTTAGCACCCTCTGTGTACGGCGTCCCCACAAAATTTTCCACACCAACGGTGTCCAGTAGCTGACCTCCAAAGCGATCGGCAATAATCCCCGTCCGAATGCCCTTTCTAGCTGCATAAACCGCTGCACTAGCTCCCGCTGGTCCGCCACCGATCACAAGCACCTCAAAGGGCTCCATTTCTTCTAAAGTCGATGGATCCTCTAGACTGCCGAGCTTCTCGAGCAAATCCTCCATGGTCATTCGACCACCGCTAAAGAACTTGCCATTGAGATACACCGCAGGCACACCCATAATATCCCGATCAGTGACCTCGGTCTGATAGACGGCACCGTCGATCATAATATGAGTGACACCTTGGTTTAATGCGGCCATGGCATTCAGAGCCTGCACCACATCGGGGCAATTGTGACAACTCAGACTAATGTAAGTTTCGAAGGCAAATGTGCCCTTTAGAGCCTTTATACGCTCTATAATCGATGCGTCCAATTTAGGGCTACGACCGCTTACTTGAAGCATGCCCATCACAAAGGATGTGAGTTCATGACCCATTGGCACCCCTGCAAACGCCACACGTCCCTGATTGAGGTCGCTGTGTATGGCAAAACTAGGCGTTCGCTCTAGGTTCGAATAGGTCACACGAATTTGAGGTGACAGATGAGCAATTTCTTGGATAAAGCTCAGCATCTCGTTGGATGCCACATCGTCCCCAAGGGAAGCCACTAGTGTAACGGGTGACTCCAATAGGTCGAAGTACCCCTTCAGTTGTTCTTTTATATCTGAATCCAGTAGCATAGACAGGATCTCCTTTTCTTTTTCTCGTGCTTTTTGAAGTGCTTTTTCTCGTGCTTTTTCTCGTGCTTTTTCTCGTGCTTTTTCTCGATTTTACACAGGTTCAAAATAAAAATGGACAAATCACATGGCGATATGCTTTGCCTGCAATTTGTCCCTGTGATCATGTGCTTTTGGCTCTCTAATTTGCCGTGTAAAACTAAATCTTTCCTACAAGGTCAAGGCCAGGCTTCAATGTTTTGCTGCCTTCTTGCCATTTGGCAGGGCACACTTCGCCAGGATTATTGCGCACATATTGTGCTGCCTTGATTTTGTTCACGAGGATGCTCGCATCACGGCCGATGCCACCTGCGCTAATTTCAACGGATTGAACGACGCCATCTGGATCCACAATAAATGTTCCACGATCTGCAAGGCCTACGCCTTCAATGAGCACATCGAAGTTTCTAGAAATCACATGTGCTGGGTCGCCGATCATGGGGTATTGGATCTTGCCAATAGAATCCGATGTGTCGTGCCATGCTTTATGGGTAAAATGCGTGTCTGTAGAAACCGCATACACCTCAGTACCGAGTGCCTTAAGTGCTGCATATTGGTTTTGAAGGTCTTCGAGTTCTGTAGGACACACAAATGTAAAATCTGCGGGATAGAAGCAAACAACACTCCATTGGCCTTTAAAATTTTCTTCTGTCACAGTGATAAATTGCTCGTTGTGATATGCTTGGGCGACGAATGGGAGCACTGCTTTTCCGATTAAAGACATATTTATTCCTCCGTAGTGATCATAGTTACAATGCTTATGCTAGTTATAATGGTTATATAATTGTTATGATTACAATTTGATAACCTCTGTCACTATATAACCATAATCGAGACGGGATGTCAATGCCATTTCGAATTTTTTTACTCCCATTTTGCGTAGCTCTAGCTGAAGTGCACGCTTCTCTTCCAGTATACTTACATATGGCTAAGGCCCTCATGTCGCTCATAGCTCACAAACTCATCCTGATTCCAGCGGTTTTTCACATCGCTAAACTTTTCATTAAAAGTGCTCTCCACATGTTTGCGCGCGATCATTATCTGGATCCACCGAATAAACCAGTAGTCAATCAGTAAAAAATTGACTAAAAACAATTCAAACGCACCGACGATTTTAATCCCCGACAACATATAAGGGATTAACCAAAGTAAAAAGTGCAGCAGATTCGTCCACTTTTCAGGAATCCGCTCCTGACCTATAAGCCAGTAGGTAACGGCAATGGTATAACCCCAGTACATGCCCATGACAGCGACGTGCTCAAGCGGAAGCGACTCTTTAGTGAAGTGAAGAAGAACTGCGATAAGGATTGTAATCACAAAATATGCCTTGAGCATTGTGCGGGTTATCCCTTTAAACCAAATAAATAGCGGCATTTTATGGAAAACACGTACACTTTTTAAGAAATTGTGTAAAAATTTCATAAAACCTCCTTTAACATCACCTTTTTATGGGATTGTTTATTTCATGCCCAGGCGTTTTTTTATCTCGGCTACATAGCGTCTCGACACATAGGCTTGGCTCCCGTTGTCGAGCTTTAGGGCGAAAGCTCCGGTAATGCCGGTCTTTATGCCCTCTACACGCTGAAAATTGACGATTTCAGATTGGGATATTGGAATGAAATAACGGCCATCTAACTGGGCCTCCACTTCGTAGAGCCGCATTTTTAGCCGATGCTCGCCTTTGTCTGATGCCACGGTCAAGTGGCCTTCGGAGGTGTAAATCCGCAGAATTTCCTTGTGTTTGACGAAAATTGTCTCGTCGGCGCCTTCACAAAAAAGGGTCGGTGGTTGGGGTATTGGTTGGGGTATTGGTTGGGGCTTTTGATGTTGAAGTTGCTTGAGGAGCGCGAGCACTGCCTCGCTCATTTCCGAGGTATAAATCACCAATTTTGGCCTTGTATAAGCGGTGTCGAGCACGACCTCAATGTCAAAAGTTGTGTGCTGTTCCATTCTTTCCTCCTGTTAACTTAGGCTTATCGTAACATAAGGCCCTATAATACGCTATACATTGGGGGTAAGTGGTCGAATTTTGGGCGCATGTGGTCACATAATCGACTCTATGTACAAGGAAATCCGTATTCAAGTATAGGTGCGGTATAGGTGCGGTTAGTGTGCGGTCTAGGATGCGATTTTTCGGGCGGTTTGCGGAGCTGTTTTTAAACTGATTGCACCGCCTTTAAAAAATAAGGTAAAATATACATTGTAAGTGGCAAAAGTGACCGAAAACGCCCAACTATAAAAGGAAATGGTGGCTTTATGAACTGTGTAAAACAAATGCCCCTCGTCGATTTGGATAGATTCGCTCAGATTCAGCAAAATGCCTATGCAGGCGTCAATAATGGCACAATAGAGGAGAGACAGCAACTGGTGGCATTCTATACCACTTTGATTCACGCTTCCGAATGTACGTTTATTGGTTATTATAATGATAATCATTTGCTGGGCGCTGCCATTATCTATCACTTTACGCTCAACTACTGCGGGGAAATGGTTCCTGCTACGGGAATCGGTTCTGTGGCCATCGATTTGCTGCATAAAAAAGAGGGCATCGCCAAGTCACTCTTGCTGTATTGGCTTAAGACCAGCGGTGAAAATGGAGCGCTAGTAGCGTCGCTTTATCCCTTTAATGCCGCCTTTTATAATCGCTTTGGCTTTGGCTTTGGCACACCCCTGTACTTCTATCAGACCCCGCCTAAAAATTTCAGCAGCGATGGCGATAAGTCGCTCGTTCAATGGCTCGACTTAGAAAGTAGCCAAGACCTTAGCGATATGGATGCCTGTTACAAGGCCTTCTTTCTCCAGCAACACGGCATGATGCAGCGCACAGATATCGATTACTTGCGCCTAAAAAGACAAAAGAACCTGAAGGGCATCAAGGTTGTCGAAGTGCAGTACACGACCACCTCCACGACCACATCTACTTCTACCGTGACTGGCTACATGCTCTTTGAACAAAAGGGCATTACCCCTTCAAATTTCTTACAGCAGACCCTAAACGTTTCTGAACTCATCACCTTAACACCTACCGCCGCAAGGGCCATCTCTGCCTTTTTCCATGCTCAGGCGGATCAAATTGACTATGTGAATCACCGCAGCTATGACCCCATGTGGTATCACAGTCTTCTTGACCTTTCTTACGCCAGTAAACCTGAGCTCCTGCCCCAGATCAATCACAAGGTCGCAGATATGGGTCTCGGCATGATGTGGCGCGTTCTAGAGCCCCAAAAGCTGCTCCAAATGCTGCCGCCCCTCAGCTTTTCTCTTCAGTTTCACATTGCAGATATGCACTCAAAGCACATCCACATCTACCCTGTGCCCTGCACGCAAGCAAGGGCCAGCTCTACCGACAACGCCGATTCCCTTCAAATCCACTGCGACGAAGCACTTATGTCGAGTCTCCTAATGGGAGCTTTATCCCTACGCACAGCTATCCGAAACGGCAATGCCAAGATGCGCAACTCCGATGGCCCACTACCCCTCATTCAGGCAGATAAGATGGCTCGAACCATCGATTTAACCTGGAGTCTGGAGGTTCCACAGTGTTTGACGCGATTTTAAACTTGGCCGAAAAAGTCCGCAATCAGCGCCATTTGCAGTGGCTAGTGAAGCTTTTTATTCGAACCCAGACCCATCATCAATCCGCCTTTGCTTCGCAAATTGCCTTCTTCTTTTTTATCTCCTTGTTTCCTTTTATCACTGTATTTGTAACATTTGCCGGCGGGCTCATTCCCATAGACAGCCTTACAGAAGTGATGAGCGGGTGGAAAACAGTGCCTAAAGAAGTGAAGGTCCTGATTATCACATTTGTTCAAACGGCCAAGAGTCAACATCTTTCGATATTGTCCTTGAGCTTTCTCGCGATTTTGTGGTCCACAAGCCGCGCCTACTACGCCCTATCTCATGCATTAAATGCCGCACAAGGTTTAGACAGGGCGCCCAATTATTGGTTAGCGCGTTTTAAAGGTCTCGGATATACCCTCGCTTTGTCCTTTGTACTCACCTTTGCATTCCTTATTGCCACCATTACGCCTTTGCTCTCTAAGCCCATTGTGAGTTGGTTTGTCGGCATTGTGCAATTGCCGAACTTCTACACGGCCCTATTTCTTATTGGCAAGTGGCTTTTTTACATGTTCGTACTGGCACTGCTTATCTTAATCAGCTATGCCTTTGTTCCCAATAAACGTCAACCACTGATTTCCCTTATTCCAGGCGTTTGTGTCACCGTATTGGGGTGGTGGTTTGAAACACTGCTCTTTAACACCTTTGTTCTGCGCTTTACGCGATTTTCTCTGATTTATGGCACCCTTGCAACGGTTGTCATCGTTCTTATGTGGCTCTATACCTTGGCGGGCACGCTGATCTTTGGTGCCCATGTAAATGCCCTGCTCCTTAACGACAAAAAAAGTGGACCCATGTCCACTTAATTTAAAAAAATATTTTAAGCAATCGTGTTTTGCTGTAAGCCCCTGCTCTTTCCATACTCTTTAGTGAGTTGTGATTGTAGTACCAACAGCCCGAATGCGCAACCAAACCTTTTTCTTCGACGCGTTTCTTTAGCGTCTCAAGTATTGTTCCACCATAACCCTGCTGCCTAAATTGCTCACACACATACATACCAATGCTTGCAATACCAGAATCAACCCGTCCGTACTCCACTACACCAAACCCAATAAGCACACCGCTATCTGGTGCTTCTACCGCATACACCTTAAGGTATGCACTGCCCGCGATTATGCGTTTACTCGTTTCTTCATCGAAAAAGTCTCCCGCAATATCTAGGCGTTTAGTGTCTTGTTCCGTCTTAATCTCTTTGAGTATTACGGGCATAAGCCTTGACGACTTTATCGCTCTTTGGGTATAGATCGAAAAGTATGCTTGTTTTTCTAACCTCACATAATTATCAAGGGCGAGGCTTAAAAACTGCTCGTCTCCAGTGGGAATAAAGGCATGTGTTACTTGCTCATAGCGTTTGATACGTTCAAACAGAAGTTGTGATAAGTGCCCATAGATCGGCTCTATATGAAATAAGGTAAGCATCTTTTTATCGTGTATGGCAAAAAAGCCCACAAAACTTCCGCTTTCTAAGGTAATTTTATAGTGCTGACTAGACAATATATGATCTTCCCAGAAGGAGTCCACAGTAATGCGGTTCCCTTCAATATGCCCAGCCACTTCACTTTCAATATCTTGCCATAAGCATGGCGCAAGGCGCAGTGTCTCATTTGCTAATAATATGGTATTCATAGATTGACGTACCTCCCAATCAATTGGTCTAAGCGCACTTTCGAGCGATTTGTGAGCCTTTGTCTCAAATTGTGCATCCACTCTGGTTCCAAATTCTCATTTACTTCTTGCAGACTAATCTGCACCCTATAAATCCAGTTAAGATCCATAAAGTCCCTATATAGCTGAGCATCTGAGATACCGTCTGTAGCAGAGGGCCAAAGCGTCTCATAGCCCTCGAGCACGGCATTTTGAAGTGCTTCGATGTCGCTGCTTTCTCGAGTCTCAGATAAATTTTCATCTATATTGTCTAGCAGACGAACTAAATCCATATCGTACCAGGCATACATCGCATCATCAAAATCCACGACGCTAAGGATATCGCGTTCGCGGCAGTACAGCAAGTTGTCCAACTCAAAATCGTAGTGAATTAAACCCCATCGTTCGTGACTTGTGCGCGCTTTTAACATGTGCATATGCGCTTTTACTTTAGCTGCAATCGCGAAGAAATCTTCGGGCAAACCGATGAGGTTCCTTGGATTTTCTATAAAGCTATCGCAGTAGTCGAACACGCTTAAGAATGGAACGCCTTCAATAGCTCTATGGGGCAAATCCAATTTGTGCGCGTGCGCTTGTTTGTAGTTTGTGCTGAGCCTGTGAAATTTGCCTAGTAGCACACCCAAGCGATGGGCCATAGCGATATCTAAGGCCACTTCTTCAACTGTAACGCCAGGCAACCCTTCGAAGACATTAGCCACATATACGCCCCAAGGCGTCTCAATTTCATGGGCAATATCGCCTGTTTTACTTGGAATGTGTGAAGCAACTGTGTAGTCTTTAGAATGAAGGTATGTCATGAGGTCCAGTTCTGCGATTAAGCGCTTCATACCCTTCTCACTGCTCGGAGCAAAGCGCAACATGGCCCTCACGCTTGGTCCATCATTTTCTCTGAACACCGCCATTGGATAAATCGCATTCGACGATATGCGGAAATGTTCAAACCATTCTCGCTTCTCTGGGTCCCTGTCCCACAACTCAGAAATGCAAGTTGCTAGCTGTCGGTTGTCATATAAAAATTTTAAAGGCAGCATACTATCTCTCTTTCTATCTACTTACAAACACAAAAATACTCAAATTGTCATTTCACTTACCACTTAAAACAGAAGCGATCTTACATAAATTATAGCACTTTAAAACCCGCCTATTTGCGCAAGAATACTTATATAAAAAAAGCGACAAAGAATCTGCTCCTTATGAGTAGGTCCTTTGTCGCTTTCTGTCAATAATTATCTTTAATTCCCCACATCAGCAGCCACACGCCATTTTCCATCGACATCTCGCTTCCAGATGCTCATATACATGCCCTTTTCTTCATGTTTAGCGCCTGCCTGTAATTCATATTGGCGCAGATAACTGCCATAAGTATAACCTAGGCTTCCGTCCTTTGACACCTCCACGTAGCTAGGCTCCCATGTAAACTGCAATTGATGAAGTGCGAAAAGCGGTTCTATGGCTTGTTGGATCTCTTTGGGCCCAGTGAAGGGTCTACCGCTCTTAGAAAGCATCTTGCCCTCTTCTAGAAAATAGGATGCCCAACCTGGTGCACCATTCAGTGTAGATGCTTCGTTAAAGGCCTTTTCTGCCTGTAAGATTTCCGCATGCCACTTCTGTTGTTCATCATGAACTTGTGTGAAGTCGTGTGCCTTACTCGTAAACTGCTGAATTTCGAAATCATACCCTTCCGGTCCTTTAAAGAAAAAGGACTTCACGCCAATATCCTCAAAGATTTTTATCGATGTGAGTTCTTTAATCTCTGGATTTATGTGAAGGCGTTCGTAGTGTGGCATCACATCATCCACAGTAAGGCTAACGAGAAAGCCACCTCTTACACGACTTTCAACAGAACCTCGTTTTGCATCCACTGCGCCTATATATGCCGAACCTGCGCCTTGATAAACCACTGCCCACTCGGGTGTATATACCGCTTTAAGCTGAAGTACATGCTCAAGAAAGAACTTGCCTTTTTCAAAATCGTCGAAATACAAAAATGTCATTTGAGATTGATATACCATTTCAACACCTCCTATATATATAGTAACAGAAAGAGACGAGGTCTGGTAACGGGTTTCTTTCTGTT
>CALFXQ010000325.1 GCA_937958285.1 uncultured Fusibacter sp.
TAGAGGGGGTTATATGGCTAAAGAGAAAGAGACTGTAGCTGCAGCACTGGGTTATCATTCAAACGAAGATGCCGCACCGAGACTGCTCGCCAAGGGCAGGGGCTTGGTGGCAGACCGCATTGTGGCACTCGGAAAAGAACAAGATAAGCCCATTTACAAAGATGAGCGGTTGGCAAAACAACTTCAAAACCTTTCTTTGGGCGAGACCATACCACCTGAGCTGTATGAAGTCGTTGCAGAAGTCCTGGTGTTTATCGCAAATGTCGATCAAAAATCTAAGGGCGGGTTGTGGAAATGAGTCGCGCAAAAGGTATGATATTAGAAGCCAAAGCTGCGCAGTACCTCGCTCAAAAGGGCTATAGAATTTTAGAGCGAAACTATACTACAAAATTTGGTGAAATAGATATTGTCGCCATCGATGCAGACACCTTGGTTTTTGTAGAGGTGAAGTACCGCGCTCACAGTGATTTTGGCATGGGTTACGAAGCGGTACGCGGCGATAAGCTTAAAAAGCTCGAGCGCACCATGTGGCACTATATTAAGGCTCACGCCTGTCATTTGCCTCACAATTATCGGCTTGATGTAATTAGCATCGATGGTCCCGATATCGATACAGCTGACTTAAAACACTTTACACACGTGCCGCTAAACCATAAATTTTAGAGAATAACGAGGGAATATGTACAGATATTTATACGGCGAGGTTGTAGAAATCCGCACTGATCGTGTGGTCTTAGATGTGCATGGCATTGGCTATCTGTTGGAGATTTCAAGATTCACAGCAGATTCGCTCAGCCTAGGGCAACGCATTAAACTCTATGTGGTCATGTTGATCAAAGAAGACGAACACGCTTTATGTGGATTTATGTACGACGAAGAGCGCATCGTCTTTGATCATTTAATTAGCGTGAGTGGCATTGGCAGAAAAGTGGCCATGGCCATGCTGTCTAAAGCCACCTACGACAAAATTCTAGAGTGGCTTATTACTGGCGACGAGAAGCGGTTAACAGAGCTTCCCGGACTAGGAAAGAAAACGGCCCAGCGTTTAATTGTCGAGCTTAAAGATAAATTAAAAAAAGCCTATGGTCAAGAATACCGTGGCTCAGATATGGAAAGCTCATGGACGTTATCGCCTGTTCAAGAAGATGTGTTTT
>CALFXQ010000326.1 GCA_937958285.1 uncultured Fusibacter sp.
ATACCCATGCGCCTCAGTATTTAAGCACGCGCGAAGGAGAAGTGCTTCCGGTGTTGCACTGTGTAGAAGGCACAGAGGGTTGGGAACTCAACGGTGATATCGAAAAGGCGCTCTCGGCTGGCAATCACTTACGTCTTAAAAAAGGCGCTTTTGGTTTAGATAGCCAAGGCGTTTCACGCATACAAGAAACCTATGGCAATCACTTCGACGAGATTCACGTATGTGGACTGGTATCGAATATGTGTGTGATATCGAATGTAGTGATTTTGCAGGCAAACTATCCTGAGGCGACCATGATTGTAGATGCCGATGCTACGGCTTCTTTTGACCCCGAAATTAATCAGGCAGCGCTCAAGGTAATGTCTGGATTACAAGCTAAGGTCGTGCCAAGTCAAAAGTCGAAGCTTACTCAGTTATCGGGAACAGCTCTCAAAGATGAAATGATTCTTTGGGTAAAAGCCTTCTTTGAAAAAACGGGCGCTAAGGGTGCAGTTGTAGGCATTTCAGGCGGAAAGGACTCAACTGTTGTAGCGAGTATCCTAAAAGAAGCCTTGGGTTCAGAACGCGTATTTGGTGTATTAATGCCCAATACTAAACAAAGTGATATCCACGACTCCCACGAAATTGTATCGTATCTTAAGATTCCACATACAGTTGTCGACATAGGCGTTGCATATCGCCCATTACTAGAAGAAGTATCGCGTGCCATTGACACAACTGTCGATCAACTAAATTCAGTGGCCACAATTAATGCAGCGCCACGCCTTCGCATGACCACCCTTTACGCCATAGCTGCTGAGCTCGAATATATGGTAGCTGGAACGGGAAATCGCTCTGAAGGTTTTGTAGGTTATTTTACAAAGTGGGGCGATGGTGCCCACGATTTTAACATGCTCGCCCATCTAACCACTGAGCAGGTGATTTCTGTAGGGCATGCGCTCGGTTTGCCAAAACACCTTGTAGAAAAAGCACCTACAGATGGCCTAAGTGGATTAACTGACGAGGTGAATCTAGGGGTCACATATAAACAAGTGAATACTTTCATCGACAAAGGCACCTGCGGCGATGCACAAGCGGATCAGATTATTCTGCATAAGCATCGATCGAGTGTGCACAAACGAGAGGGTATACCACAATTTTATCCTAGCGATTTGCTGTAAAAGTACAAATAGTGTCCGCCTAAAACAGGCAAACGTTTTTCTCGGAATTTTCAGATAATTCGGTTGACGCACTGCAACTAGCCATCTATAATAAGGTTAATTAATTTTATTAGGAGGCTTTTATGACACCGCAGAATCCAACCAATATCCCTACGGGAAAAGGGCCATTAGCCCAAGCAGACCCAGAAGCATTTAAAGCACTTGCACGCTTAATCGCGTACGAAGATATCCATGCAAGTTTTGGCAATTTCTTTGGCGCTAGCGATGAAGAGTTACATTTTAACAACGGCATCGACTTATAACAAAATAATTGCAAGAAAAACCCGCCAATGGAAAAGATGCCTCTTTAGTAGATTTCTAATATCGATGATTAGAAGGTCTACGAAGGAGGCATCATTCACCCTTGGTGGGTTTTAGTTTTTTGCAAGATATTGTCCCATCATCACACCCATGGCAGAGGCCATCATAAGCCCTCGCGTCCATCCGCTTGAATCCCCTAAGCAGTAGAGTCCAGCGATAGAACTCTCTAGCTGTGGATTGAGCAAGATGCGATTGCTATAGAATTTAACCTCTGGACCATATAACAATGTCTCAGGGCTAGCAAAACCGGGAACAACTGTATCGAGTGCTTCAATAAAGTTGAGAATATTCGTCATGGGCCGGTAGGGAATTGCCGAGGTTAAATCACCGGGCACAGCATCCTTTAAGGTGGGCACAACATTGGACTGTTCAAGTTCTTTTGGCCAAGTGCGCTTGCCGCTAAGTATATCGCCGTAGCGCTGAACGATGATGTTTCCGCCGCCGAGCATATTGACGAGCTCAGAAACCTTAACCCCATATGCAATGGGTTGATTAAAGGGAGAGCTGAAATTGTGTGAGCTAAGAATAGCCAAGTTTGTGTTGTTGGACTTTCGGTCTTTATAAGAATGACCATTTACGACAGCAAGATCATTGTCGTAGTTTTCTTGGCTCACAAAGCCCCCTGGGTTCTGACAGAAGGTGCGCACCTTGTCTTTAAACGGCGCCACATATCCAATCAATTTTGATTCGTACAGAACATTGTTGACAGTTTCCATAATTTCGTTGCGCACTTCAACGCGAACGCCGATGTCGACTGTGCCTGCAACATGGTGAATATCGTGCTTTGAGCACATGCTCTTTAGCCAATCGCTGCCTTTTCGACCAGCGCCTATCACCACCCGAGGTGCATAGAATTCAAGTGCTTCTTGAGTTTTTAAATGTGTGGCACTGACACCAGTAATAGCGCGAGCTGGTCCCTCAGCGAGTATGAGATCTTCTACTCTGGTGTGAAAGTGAATATCTATCCCACCATCGATCAACGCTTGTTGAATCTTTCCGTAAATATCTTGGGCTTTTTCGGTGCCCAAATGTCTGATGGGGCAGTCTACAAGTTTTAGACCTGCTTTTATGGCATCTTTTCGAATGGACTTTACAGCCTCCGGTGCCTCGACTCCCTCGACATGCGGATCCGCGCCGTATTCTAGATAAATGCGATCGGTGTAATCGATGTAGTTCTGGGCCACAAGGTGTCCGATCAGTTCTGGAAAATCGCCGCCTACTTCTGTGCTCAATGAAAGCTTGCCGTCTGAGAAGGCTCCAGCACCAGAAAATCCAGTAGTGATATGACAGTATGGTTTGCAGTGCACACATACTTTTGTCTTCTCTTTAGGGCAGTGGCGCTTTTGAATAGGGCTTCCCTTTTCAATGAGTGCAATTTTTTTACTTGTCTTGTTTCTCAAGAGTTCAAGGGCAGTAAAAATACCTGCAGGACCAGCGCCGACAATAACCACATCGTAGTTGTATGACGTAGCGCTTTTGTTTGAATCGCTCATAGTCTACTCCTTTAATGGGCTTATAGTCCGCAAATTACGGTTTGCAGGTAGAAACTTTCAGACCAATCTCTGAATTTATATAAGCGATAGATGTTCTTTCGTTACTCCGAGATAGATTATAATGAAAAAAGCACTTAAAATCAATACACTTTCTCGATTTAGTTTTTTAATGTTCACAAATAAGCGAAAAATATGCGGTTATACTAGTTTTTGGCTTTCCGTTTAGCGAACGTTCGCACCTGATTAAAATTTTGCACTGTTGACATTTTATCAAATTGCTTGAAAGATTGTCTTGTAGGGTATACATGCGATGTTATGCAAATGGTTTTTATGGTATAATTGCTTGCTATGCTAACAAAAGAAGCAAGATGGCACCCAATTGGAGGACTTTTCTATGCAAAATATTCATTGCGACCTTTTATATACTGCAAAGATTAAAAGAAGATTCAATATGCCTAGACCCACGTTTACCCTTGGAGACTTTAAATTGCGTTTTTCAGTTTTGGGTATACTCAGTGCAGTGATTGTAATGACGATTTTGTTTTCTATGCTATTTCATAGTTGGGCGATCATTGCCAATCAAAAGGCCGTGATAGAATCTTATCAAGAGCAGTTAAAATCGCAGTCATTGGCAAACTTAAAAGTAAACGGCGCTTTAGAGCAGAGAACAAGGGAATTGGCCCTGATGCGTCATGAGTTTGATACCTTTAAAATAAAAATGGATCAAACAATTGCCAGCCTCAGTGTGAAAGTAGATAATACCCTAAAAGACATTAGTAAGAAAAAATAGTTAGGGTGTGAACTTTGAGTGTAATCGTGCTATTTATGTTGTAAATGCATGAAAAAGAAAGGTGGTCACAATGTTTAGATTAGCTAGTCTAATAGTCGTTGGGATTGCTATTGGCATTTTGATTTCCTTTGGAATTGTGAATCTTTTAGGGGTTGCAAGTACCCCGGCCTATCAAAGCGCTGAGGCGCTCACAGAGAACGCAAAAGAAAACCGCATCCAGACAAACCTACTAGTGGGTACGGACTTCACGGCGCCTGATCATGGTAACTTTGCATTTATGGAGCAGTTTAAACTAAAAGAAGAGCACCTGTTGGTTCAACTGAGTCATATACAAGTTGTTTTTAGCAAGACAAAAGAGATTCGCGCTTTTAAAACGGCGGTAAGTTCGAGTACTTCTAGAGCGAGCAGCTTTCGCAAGTTCATGACACTTAATCTCAACATGCCTTCTGGAATCACCGTTGAACAATATAAAAAGGTATTGGGCAAGACAGGGTTAGATCCCTTAATCGAGTCTGCCGTTCACGTTGAGAAAACTTTAGGTATCAATTCCCTTTATATACTCGCTCATGCTGCAGAAGAATCAAAATGGGGTACTTCGGAATTGGCGCGATTAAAAAATAACTTCTTTGGATACAATGCAGTAGATAGCGATCCTTCTAAAGCGAAACGCTACGCATCGCCAGATGCTTGTGTCAAGGCGGTGATGAAGGCGATTAAAAGGAGTTATTTGACAAAGGGTGGTAAGTATTACAATCGTCGTTACGGTTCGACTCTTGTGGGGATGAGCGCAAGGTATGCCTCAAATCCACAATGGGATGAAAATATTGCTCAGATTATGTATCAAATACATCGGGACATTCAGCGATTCGAAAGTAAATCCCCTTGACTCTAAACCCTTTAAAGTAGATGGGTTTAGAGTTTTTATAATTGCTATGAGCACCTGGGATGTGTTCTTGTGTCGTTTTGTGTGAATCGCTATAATACTGCTTAAAGACTTAGAGAATTATTGGAGGAGAAAATGACTGAACTATTAGCGCCAGCGGGGAGTATGGATGCTTTAAAAGCCGCAATTTCCAATGGCTGTGATGCAATATATTTGGGTATGCAAAAGTTTGGTGCCCGTGCATATTCTTCAAATTTCGATTTAGAATCCTTAAGAGAGGCCCTTGAATATGCGCATCTCAGGGATGTTAAAATCTACATCACTATGAATACGATTGTGTTTGAAAACGAAATTGAAGAGATGAAAGAACAGATGCAACAGCTCAATGAAATAGGGGTTGATGGCATAATTGTTCAAGATTTAGCAGCCTTCGACTATGTGGTAAAGAACTTCGTAGATATGGAAGTACACTGTTCAACGCAAATGGGAATCGATGACTTGGATGGGACTTTGTTGTTTAAATCACTAGGGGCAAAAAGAGTGGTTTTGTCTCGTGAGGTGCCCATAGATAAAGTCAAAGAAATTAGAAGGCTTGCAAAGATTCCCCTCGAGATTTTTGTGCACGGCGCGCTTTGTGTTTCTTACTCAGGAAACTGCTTGATGTCGGGTTTGATTGGATATCGCAGTGGCAATCGCGGAAGATGTGTGGGCTCTTGCCGTAAAGAATATGAGCTTATCGATACTTCAAATGGCTCTGTTGTTGCAAAAAACTACATCCTTTCTACAAAGGACTTAAATACCATCGCGCACATAGAAGATTTAAGAGACATTGATTCTTTAAAAATTGAAGGGCGCATGAAAGAGCCTGCATATGTTGCCAATGTAGTTTCGAAGTATCGCAAGGCCTTAGATCATCAGGTTACCGAAGAAGACAAAGTGAATTTGAGCAAGACCTTTAATCGTACTTTTACCAAGGGTTATCTGTTTAATGAGTCAAAAAAAGAGATAACAAATGTCTCGAGACCCAATAACTACGGTTTGCAAATTGGAAGAATTACAAAGCGCGTAAAAGATATGTACGAAGTTTCCCTGAGTCGCCCTTTGAATCAAAATGATATTATCCGCATTAATCACAATGGCGAGGATGTGATTTTATCTGTTGTTAAGCTATACGATAAAGAAGGCAACTTAATCAACAAGGCAGACGAAGTGTGCTATATCAAAATGAAAGAAACGGTGTCTAAGGGCGATCTTGTCTATGTTACAAAAGATTTTAATTATTATAAGGTGCTAGAAGCATCCGTCGAAAATGAATTTAGACGCTTTAGTTTAGATATCCGCGTCTATGCACATGCGGATTCAAAGTTGATTATCGATGCAGAGGGACTAGGTTTTCATTATCACTACCAAAGTGATGAAATCCTTGGAGAAGCAATCAATAATCCCACCACAAAAGAAATGGTAATCAAACAGTTTTCAAGGCTAAACGACACAATATTTGAGATGAATCACGTAGAATTTGAAGAGCACAATGTATTTATTCCTGCTAAACTTCTAAATTCAGCTAGACGAGAAATAGTCGAGGGCCTTTACAATTTAAAGCTCAATAGCCAAAAGAAAAGAACAAAGGCATTAAGGGATAGAGATAAAATTGCTTTCACATCAAATAAACCTTATCTTACGGCCACAGTAACCAATAAGGCACAATATGAAGTCTGTGAGCGCATGGGTATAACAGAGATTTACTATGAGAACATAATCAGAAGAAATCAAATCTCATATCGTGAAAGAGAAGGGCAGCTTCTTATTGGGGGCTATGGCGGGATTTATCATTATAAAGACACCAATCCATTTGTCTGTGATTACTCATTAAATGTAGTCAATGCAACGAGCTGCTATGAACTTTACAAATTAGGTGCGAAGAGGGTTACGTTGTCTTACGAATTGAATAAGAATCAAATTGAAGATTTAATGCACAGGTATATTCAAGAAAACGATGGACCTCCTGCACTGGAAATGATCGTTTATGGCAAGGCACCTCTGCTCTTTACAAAGTATTGCCCGCTCGAAAAAGAAAAGCTCTGTGGCCAGTGTAGAACAAAGCACTTTGCCCTAAAAGATGAACATGGAACCTTCCCAGTTCTTTGTCATGAGGATTGTACCACGACGATTTTAAATGGAAAAACCCTCAATCTGCTAGACGAAATGCAGGGGATAGATGGCGTCGAAGCCTTTAGATTGAACTTTACATTAGAATCAAGTAAAGAGGTCGAAGAGATTATATTTTTGGCTAAAGGTAAGTTAAGCAACTCGCTACACAAAAGTGTTTTCAACCCAGAGACCGATACTAGGGGGCACTTTAACAAAGAGATTATGTAGCCATGCATTTACAAAATACTTTTCAAATGATCTAGAATCCTCTAACTTAAAATGTTTTTGCGATAAAAATTCAACAA
>CALFXQ010000327.1 GCA_937958285.1 uncultured Fusibacter sp.
ATTGGGAACCTCCTACCAGGTGGGTTTTGGACAACTTGTCCAAGACCTAAGGTCATTCATTTGATATGATAGCACTAGACAAAGAGACATATCTAATGGGGGCTATTATGTATCGGAAAACAACTTGCAAAAACATCAGCATTTTCGCCATGGTAGGCACAGGTTTAATGATTCTTGCAATTTACACCTTGTTGTAAACATCGACTATTTTAGGGAAACAAAAGTAACGCAGCGCTAAATTTAGCGACTGCGTATTTTTTTTAGTTGAGGCATATGCCTATTTAGTCGGCATTAATTTAAGGCAAAACATTAAAACTGCGCGACGAGTGTTGCGATCAATGAGATGAAGATAATAGCACCTACTAAAAAGTATAGGTAGGGGTATTTCTTTTGTGGCTTGCGGTTCTCTTCGAACCCAATGAGAAAAAAGAGCATTGATAGGCCAAGCTGTGTGCCCAGTCTATAAAACAAGTTGCTAGAATCGCCCACCGAAAGAGCGGCAAGCACTATCGTAGCCAGAGCTATAATCAGTTTAAATTTTTGAGATACTATATCTTTTTTTATGTTCACCAAATGACCTCGCACATAAGCAAAACGAAAGGAAACGAAACGAAACCAGTTTAAGAAATCGCCGTTACTCTATCTTAACACGTGACACAATCCTGTCAATGCGCCAAGTGCGCAATTATCGCATCTTCACCACATTATAGAAAAGATAAATTCAACACATAACCAGCACCCATAATGCCCATGGCCACATAAGTCGTAAACGCCACGAGTAACTTTTTAGACATCACACCCTTAAGCATGACGAGCTCTGGCAGTGACAAACCAGCTACAGCTAAGAGAAATGCCATGCCAGTACCGAGTGCAAGTCCTTGATTGATTAATCCAAAGGCGATGGGTATGCCTACTGCAATGCTGCTGTACAGCGGAATGCCCACTAATGTGGCCAAGATAACAGCCCACCACCCATGGCTGTTTAACAAGATAGCCTCGAGATTGGGAATTTCGCGATTGTGCAACCAACTGCCTATCAAAATACCCACAAGCAACATGGGCATGGTCTTCTTAAGAATTTGTGTGCTGTCCCAAAGGGCATATTGAAGACGATGCTTGACAGAACGCATGTAAATGGACGGCATGTTCTCTCCACTCCCGATGAGTTCTTTGCCCATGCCAAGCAAATCTGCCAACCAACCACCTAGAATGCCCAGAATCAAGCTAAAGCTCAGATAAAACAACGCAATGTTGGCACCAAAGAGCTGCCAAATCATCACAAAAGCGACCTCATTGACCAAGGGTGAAGTGATGAGAAACGAAAAAGCAGCACCGGCCTTATCAGTGGACCTTAGCTGGGCAATACCCATAAAAATGGGCACTGAGGCGCAACTACAAAATGGGGTAATAGCGCCAAGCAAACTTCCAATAAGATATCCAAAGGGACCTTGAACCCTAGCCAATGCCGACTTCATACGCTCGGGTTGAATGCTCGCTCTCAAAAATGCCGTTAGACCAGAGAACAAAATAATCATAGCTGGAATAATGACAATCTCCTGAAGAAAAAATTTAAAATCCATGGCGTACCCCTTTCTTGTGGGCGATTAGGAGATAGTTGCAATATATGCATGTTGCAACTATATGCGAGAAGTTAAGCCATCAATACAGAAGCCTGTTTGATGGCTGTTTGATGGCTGTTTGATGGCTGTAAGATGGCTGTTTAGTTAACAGCAGTCACTTGCGTCGATAGCCCCTAATAGTGCTTCTAGACCTCGTTTGACTGTAGGTAGATCTTCTTTGGAAACATTTGAAAGAATGCGTTCAAAATACTGATTTGTTGTGGCTTC
>CALFXQ010000328.1 GCA_937958285.1 uncultured Fusibacter sp.
CGTATGAATCAAGCGATGGATATGGCCAAGGTCATATCCATCCTTTTTAATATTTTAGCCATCATTTTTTAAATCTTAGCCTATAAGGCGAAACCAGGTGAGCGATGTTTAAAACAGATAAATTATCTAATGGCATGAAAGTCATTACGCGTCATATGGACAGCGTGCGTTCCTTTTCAATTGGCGTGTGGGTCAAGGTTGGCTCAAACGACGAACAAAAGGAAAAACTGGGTATTACCCACCTCATTGAGCACATGCTCTTTAAGGGTACCCAAAAGCGTACTGCCAAAGATATCGCTGAGGTAATCGATGCCATTGGCGGTTCGATGAATGCTTTTACATCAAAGGATTGTACGGCATACTATGCAAAGGTACTTACAGAAGATGCGCCTATTGCCATCGATGTGCTCTCAGATATGCTATTGCATTCAACCTTCGATGCCAGCGAACTTAAAAAGGAAATCAAAGTCGTTAAAGAAGAAATCGCCATGTATGAAGATTCTCCAGAAGATGTGGCGTATGAATTGTTAGCGGATTTAACATACCCAGATCATCCCCTCGGATGGTCAATTCTTGGGACACCCGAGACGGTGAGCCACATTACGCGAGATGATATCTTGGCCTACATGAATGATTTTTATGTCTCTGGCAATATCATTTTGGCCTGTGCTGGTTTTTTACCTGAGAACCTGTTGGAAATGCTCGAAGAGGCCTTTGCCCCAGTAAAGGCTGGGCAGCATCAATTAGATTTAGAGATGGCGAAGTTCTCGGGGGGCTATCGCTTTGCAGACAAAGATATTGAGCAGCACCATCTCGTGTTTGCCTTTGAAGGTATTACATTTGACTCCCTAGACTATTATGCGCTTTTATTGCTATCTAATTTCTTTGGTGGCACATCGAGTTCAAAGCTCTTTCAAAAGATTCGCGAGGATCATGGTCTGACTTATAGCATCTATAGCCATCCCACTTATTTCAAGCACTCTGGTAGCTTTTCGGTGTATCTCAGCTATCAGCCAGAAAACCACGATGCGATTATTCCGCTGCTTATTGAGGAGCTGAATGCATTAAAAAATGGCATTGACGAAGACAGCTTGAGAAGTGTAAAAAATCAACTGCGCGGCTCTTATTTGTTAGGTCTTGAGGGCAGCAGTAGTATCATGAACATTTTGGGTAAGCGCTCCGTTTACGATGCGCCAATTGAAACAATGGAAGAAATTATGGCGCGCATTGAATCCATAACAACCCAGCAAGTTCAAAAGCTTATCGACGATTTATTTAAAAGTCCCCTGGCATTAGTGATGGTGGGAAAACTCGAAGAGGCGTTAGTCAAGACAACCTATGACCAAATAAAAACACAGATTGGTTGTGCGTAAGGGGGAATTATGAAAAAAATCAAAGTCGTCAATCACTCGCCATATCCGCTGCCAAAGTACGAGACAGCGGGTTCTGCAGGCATGGATCTTCGCGCATTTATTGAAGAGGCCATCATGATTCAACCCTTCGAAAGAATGCTCGTACCTACGGGGCTATTTTTGGAAATCCCAGTAGGCTATGAAGGCCAAGTTCGCGCAAGATCGGGTCTCTCTATTAAAAAAGGGATCACATTGATTAATGCCGTGGGCACAATCGATTCAGATTATCGAGGCGAGGTGAAGGTGCCAATTGTAAACTTATCGCAAGAGCCTTTCGAACTCTGCCCAGGTGAGCGTATTGCACAGCTCGTACTGACAGAATACACCCGCGCCGAATGGGAGCCCGTCGAAGTGCTCGAAGAAACGCACCGTGGAACGGGTGGCTTTGGTTCAACGGGGGTTTAGGGCGTGAGGAATAATCTCAATCCAATAAAGGTGATGAAATTTGGCGGAACCTCTGTGGCCACCGAGACATCGCGCGCACTTCTAATTGGCAAGGTGAAACAAGCCGTACAAGAGGGTTACCGTGTAGTGATGGTCGTATCGGCCATGGGACGCCTTGGTCAACCCTATGCCACAGACACCTTGCTATCTCTTCTCCCCAAAGGCGTCCAAGAGTCTGCGCCAGAGCGCGATTTGTTGATGAGCTGCGGAGAAACGGTGTGTGCAGCATTGGTATCGTCGCTACTCAATTATGAAGGCATTTCTTGTCTGCCTTTAATGGGCTTTCAGGCAGGTATAAAAACAGATGGTCAACACGGCGATGCAAATGTGTTAAGTGTCGATACCACTTGTGTGCTAACGCATTTAAATAACTATCAAACTGTTGTAGTAACTGGATTTCAAGGCATAAGTGACTCAGGGTTAATCACAACTCTGGGCAGAGGTGGCAGCGATTATACCGCATCTGTTTTAGGTGTCTATCTAGATGCAGAGGTCATAGAAATCTACACTGATGTTGATGGCGTGATGACTGCAGATCCTAGGGTGGTTAAAGAAGCGAAGGTCTTAAAATCCGTCACCCATTCTGAGGTTTACCAAATGGCAGTTGACGGTGCAAAAGTAGTGGATCATAAGGCAGTAGAACTCGCCATGCGCGCCAACAAGCCTCTTGTGATAAAAAATACATTTTCTGATGAAGAAGGCACAGTAATTCAAGGTATCGTCTACGATCAAACGGGAGAATTTATAGAAAGTGGTTCTGTTTTTACGGCAATCACAGCTAAGAAGGATCTTGTGCTTGTCAAATGCTTCTTAAGCCCAGAGCACCGAGCGCTCACCGAACAAATGATGCTCTCTCTTGAAGAGGAGGGTATTGTTACCGATATGCTGAATTTTTTCACGGCGAAAAAGCTATTTGTAATTCAAGCAAAGCACCTTGAACGTGCTGAGTCAGTGCTTATTCGATTGGGCATTCAATACGAGCTACACGGCAATCTTGCAAAAGTTACAGGTGTAGGCGCAAATGTACGCTATATGCCAGACATCGTCAAGTCGATGATGCGCGCCCTTATGTTGGAAGACTTCGAAGTCTATCAGACCACAAAGACCGATTCTACTGTAGGTTGTTTGATAGACGGCCACACGTCTAATGATGTTGTTAATATGTTGCATAAACGCTTTTTATAGTCAAGTATAGACAACGTATAAAAGGAGGTAGATGTGATGCTTCAAAAATTATTAGTAGTCGTAGACATGCAGAGGGATTTTGTAGATGGGGCATTAGGTTTTTCTGGTGCACCACTCATTGTGCCTGCAATCGTTAGAAAAATT
>CALFXQ010000329.1 GCA_937958285.1 uncultured Fusibacter sp.
TTGCCATTGAGCAAACTCACAGGTTCATTGGGCCCCTCTAACACCGGTAACTTGCGATAAGTGCCTTGTGCTTTGAGTTCATCGATCTTGTCTTCTAAAAACTTCAAATCATGAAAATTCGCCATTTTAATCCTCCTTATGCGTAGGGAACAATACAACCTTGCCGCAATTACCTGAAGCCATTAGTGCCATGCCCTCTTCGTACTGTTCTAGAGGCAAGCGGTGGGTTACCATAAGGTCTAAGTGCAGTTTTCCCGACTGAATAAGACCTTTAACTTGATACCAAGTATCGTACATGCGTCTTCCTGCGATTCCGTGAATCGTGAGACCTTTAAAGATAACATCCTTTGCTAAATCGATTTCCACAGTTCCGTTTGGTATACCCAAAATCGCCATTCTTCCCCCAAGTTTAATAAACTTTAGGGCTTGATTAATTGCTGTTTTATTGCCGCTCATCTCCGCTACCACGTCGACGCCTAATCCACCTGTTTCTTCTAGAACTCTTGCAATTACATCTTCTTCCAATGGATTGATGACCACATCGGCTCCAAGTTCTTTAGCAAGGTTCATTCTGTATGGATTAATCTCTATAGCAATTACCTTTGCTGCACCAACAGCTTTAGCTACGTCAACCGACATTAATCCGATTGGCCCACAGCCAACAACTGCAATGGTTTTTCCAATAATTTCTCCGCTCAATACCGTATGCACTGCATTGCCCAATGGTTCTTGAATGCACAAATATTCTGGAGCCACATCTTTGTCGTTAACCCAAGCATTTTGCTCAGGAATAGCCACATATTCTGCAAAGGTTCCCTGTGTATCAACACCAAGAATTTTTGTGTCTTTGCAAATATGGGCTTTACCTGTTAAACATAGCTCACAGACTTCACAAACAATATGGGTTTCTGCAGATACAATGTCTCCCAGCTTTACTTTTGTTACTTTGCTACCAATGGCAACGACTTCGCCTGCAAACTCATGTCCCATGACTTGAGGCGTTTTTATTCGATTTTGCGACCACTCGTCCCATTGATAAATATGAAAATCAGTACCACAAATTGAAGTGGCATGAACCTTAATCAAAACATCTCTTTCACCAATTGTTGGTCTTGGCATTTCCATAAGCCTAGCACCTTGTTGTGGTGCATCTTTAACAATCACCTTCATGTGTTGCATCTGTTTACCTCCAGCGGACATATGTTCTGCAAGCGTTTTCTTGCAATTTATCATCATCATTATACTACAATGTCCGTCAGACGAAAACACTTTTTATCTCTTCCACCATATTTCCATCGCCTCTATATTGCGCTTTATACGCGAGAGCCCTAAGTATGTAAAAGCGCGTGATGCAAAGCGCACTTTAAATGATTTGTTAGACAGTCCAGCAACATCATCTGATGAGATATACAAACCTTCAGCGCTTCGATTTTTATCGTTGTGAGGGCATGCCCAAAGACAAATATCACAACCATAAATCCAATCTTCTAAGAGCTCACGCTCCTTAGCATCAATAATACCCTTTTTTTGATTAATTGCCGAGCGACATCGCTCTAGATTCAAGGCATTGCGATTGTCTAGAGCACTGGTGGGACACATAGAAATACACTGTGCACAATTGCCGCATAAGCTTTCCATGCGCTGTTTGTCGCTACCTCTCCACAATTCACATATTTCAGCAGGCAGGTTGACACTTGCCGAACCAATGTTTATTGCACTGCCTAAATCTTCATGAATGATTAAATGGTTCTTACCAAAAGCGCACTTGCCAGATGCAAATGCCCATGCCCTATCATCACCACCATCTTTATCTACATAAAACGACCGTGGTTGAGGGCCAAAATACAATTCTAAGTAACTGACAACCACTTCAAGATGCGCATATAGCGCTGTGTGATAGTCCACTGATGCGCCAATCGAGGCCAATCTGCCATGCCCCCGCTTAGCTTCGCCTCTATATAATAGGTATTTTCTAAAGATTACAATACGCCAACTATCCACAAAAGAAAATGCAACCTTTAACTCACTATTTTGATCCCCATCATGGCTCTCATTGATTAGTGCAGATAACTGCGCTTCTAAAATTTCCCTCGGGGGAGTAACTTTCATTGACTTTGCTAATATCTCGGTATTCAACACACCCACCACCTTGTCTGAAAGCGAAAAAGACCATCATATCGATGGTCTTTAGACTTATTTTAACTCCGGAATAATCATATTGACAAGTGTGTATCCTTCAGTTTCATCTCTGCGCGTTTCACCTAATGCAGAATACTCGTCGATTAACGCTCTAAGTTTGCTCTGTAAAGACTCTACTTCTTCTTTCTTCAAGTAACATTCACTTGTAAAAGAAATCTTCATGGTCGCACTGGGGTTGGCGTTTTCCATCGCATGATAAAACACTTTGTGAACAGCATCGAATATGGTAATTCGATATTGATTCAGAGAATCCTGTACTTCTTTATCGCTCAACTGAAGGCTTGCAGAATGTACCACAAAGCGTTTTGCTACGGGTCTGTAAAACTTCTCTACCACACCAAGTCGCACGACCTCTTCGACGAGAACTAAAATCTCGTGTTTTACCATCTCCTTGATGTGATAATTAATCTTTGCATGCGGTTCACCCAATAGCTCAGAAATCATTTTTGCTGTTCCCGGTTTGTCGTTAAAAGCTTCGATAATTTGCAAGCGATATGGCTGGGAGATGCACTTTATTTGATCTAAGTTGTCCATTACTAAAACGTCTTTCACTTCATCCTCCTAAATCACTTCCATTACGAAAAATGTAATATCATCATCTAATCTATTTACGACATCCATTAGCTCGTGAACTAAATTCTGTCTTACTGCCTTAATATCTTCTCCCCTCAACATCGAAAGGAGCGCAATTAACTCGCCTTCATCGAAAATCTGATTTTTCCCTTTATCGGTTAGACCGTCGGTATAGAAGAACACTCGGTCTCCAACCTCCAACTCCACCTTTGCACTGTGATACTCTGGCGAGAAGAAGTTGCCCACGCGGCATATTGGAAATCCAACGGATTGATCGAGTTTTAAAACTTCGCCACTGGTTTTTATAAGTAAAGGTAGCGTATTCATACCACCAGAGCAGTATGTCAACACACGTTGACGCATATCGTATGCCGCAAAGAACATTACCATATGCATCTCTTCTGGAAAATTCACTTTATTGAACTCGTCAAAAAAGTGCTTAAGATTGCGGTGCGGTTTTTTGGCCCGGTATTGATTGATCAATCTTTCAGAAGTCTTAATGTAGTTCATGCAGAACATGGTCATGAGAGCCGCTGGAATACCGTGGCCTGAGACATCGAGCACGTACATACCCAATGTGTCAGGGTCGATCATAAAGATATCGTAGAAATCACCACTGAGACGTTCACATGGATAGTAGGCCGCTGCAAACTCCGCACCGTGAAACTTTAGGTAATCGCCAGGCAACAAAGATTGCTGAATTTTCTTTGCATACTCAATATCTGTTAAAA
>CALFXQ010000330.1 GCA_937958285.1 uncultured Fusibacter sp.
TACTCTGAGCTGGGTCGCTTTATTACTGGTCCCTATGGCTGCATTGTGACCAAGGCGATTCATACCAAGGATATCTACAAGCGCTATATCGGGGTTGATGCGTGTGCCGCTGATTTGATGCGACCGGCGATGTATGGTGCTTATCATCATATAACCGTAGCTGGAAAAGAAAGTGAAGCGCAAGATTTTGTCTACGATGTGACTGGAGGCCTTTGCGAGAACAACGACAAGTTTGCCGTAGACCGCGCGCTTCCACACATTGAGGTGGGAGATTTACTCATAATACACGATACTGGGGCCCACGGGCATGCGATGGGCTACAATTATAACGGCAAGCTGAGGTCTGCAGAAGTATTGCTTAAAGAGGATGGTGCATGTGTGCTAATTAGGCGCGCTGAAACACCTTCCGATTACTTTGCGACATTGGATTTTCATCAGCTCTTTTAAGTCTATAGCACCATAAAAAAGCACCATAAAAAAGCACCATAAAAAAGCACCTCTCTATTAAGGGAAGGACATGATGTCCTATTCACAATTAACAGAGTGGTGCTTTTTAAGTATATCTTCAACATCACAACATAGGTGTCAGAGTTTTTCTGTTTAAGTTTAGGTTTTATTCTTGTATGTCGATGTCGCCAGAGGTGGTGCGAATTTTTAGCTTAACACCGCCATCTCCCACTTGGGCTAGTAGTGTATCGCTTTTATTTGCACCATGTGTTGTGATTATTGGCATGCCGACGTCTATGGTGCCGGATGTACACGCAAGATCCAAGTTATAATGAGAGTCGGCAATGCTCGTAAAGTGAACATCTCCTGATGTGGCTTCGATTTGAATGGATTTGGACACTGCGCTTTGTTCGACAGAGATATTGCCTGAAGTAGCTTCTAAGGTTGCGGTGCCTTTAATATCTTCGATGACTTGGGAGCCTGAGGTTGTGGCTATGTTTAGTTTACTGAGTTCAAAAGATTGAAGCGCCACATCACCTGAGCTACTTGTTACCTGAAGGGCATGGGCATAGTCTTTGGGGAGGTATACAGTAAGTTCTATATTCTCAATTAAAGAAAGCATAAAAGTAATTTTGGGGTAGACGATGTCGATTGTGAGCTGGTCATTGTCTTCTATCAAATCGATGGTGGGCGGGGTATAAGACCCCGAGGCTTTGTAGCTGCCCTTTAGTTCGGCAGAGAGTGTGTGGCTGTCGGTACGCACAATATGGATAGGTGTGCTAGCACTTATAATGCTAATGTTTTTAATGCCACTGATAGCACCGCTTACAGAATCGCTATATGCCTTGGTGCCTTGTGTGTTCTCAAGAACATAACTGTCGAAGTTAAAGGGTCCTTTGGTGCTCTTTAGCCCTGTGAATAAACCGAGTTCTGCGAGGGAGAAGACCGTTAGAAGTATGCCGGACATGGCGATACAAAGCAGTATGAGTACAATTTTTTTTATGGTCATAGAGTTACCATCCTTATTTACCTGTGAGCAACTGCATGTTTAGTTGTAAATATTTTAGTGTCATGTGGTAGAACTTTTTTGATAAAAGCGACGTGCCAAGCATAATCAATAGGCCTATAGAGCCGAGCGTAGCGCCTATTCCAATCAGTGCGGTGACATCCCAAATGGTACCTGATAAGCCAGTGGCAAGGCCTGTCGGTATGAGCAAAATAGCCATTAACGCCACAACTCCTGACAGAACCAATGCTGCACCAGAAATGAAAAATCCAATAAGCACGCCCCAGATGCCAATAAAGGGTCCTAATACAATTACGAGATTAAAGAAACCGAGCCCAAGTGCTGCGAGAAGCACTTTTGTGTAATTAGCTCCAGAGGGCTTAGATTTTGCGGTTTTGATAAAATGGTTAAGTGTGTATTCTTTGGCGATTGCCTTTGGTGAGCCGAGGCGTTTAATAACTTCAGACTCAATCTCGCCACGTTCGACAGCTACTTGTATGTGCTCGGAGTAATCGTAGACGATTTCTTCTATATCTGATACAGGTAGGGCTTTAAGTGCTTGTGCTAATTCTTCTAAATACTCTTTTTTTGTCATTGGCTTCGCCCCTTTATCAATCGATTGACGCCATCAGTAAAAGCGTTCCATTCAGTGCAGAGTAACCTTTGAGTTTCTTCGCCTTTGGTGGTGAGGTGATAATACTTTCGAGGTGGTCCTTCGTTGGACTCCTTTAAATAAGACTGTGTAAGGCCATCTAAGGTGAGTCGCCGCAGAAGTGGATAGATAGTTCCTTCTGACATTTGAATGTTCTCAGAGACAGCCTGCACAAGCTCATACCCGTAATGATCTTGATCTTTTAAAAGTGAGAGCACACATAATTCTAATGCGCCCTTTTTAAACTGTATATTCATAAAAACCTCGTTTCTCTTTTGTTACTATCTAATTGCATTGTATCTACCAGTACTGTTTATTGCAAGATACCGTGCATTAATCTAATGATAATCTAATCTTTGTATTAGTAACAGAAAGAAACCGGTTTGGAGAAGAGGTTTCTTTCTGTTACTATATATAATATATGGGTTTATGGAGGTGCTTATGAAGCCAGAATTAAATCGGTTGTTAGAGGTGATGGATTCAGAGCTCAGGGTGATTGGACGCATGATGTGGCTCTTCAATGCCACATTTACTACGAGGCGTTTGAGGGCAATGAATTGGATGCAGCAGCATTTTAGGGCCAAGATTAAAACAAAAGCATCCATTTGTGAAGAAGTGAATATTTCAGTAGCGGAGCGAAAGGATATGCGCACATTGGTGTTTAGTCCGTTGCCTGATCCGGATACAGGGGCAGCTACTGATAGAGATAAATGGCCTTGTTTTATATGGTTTCACGGGGGCGGTTATGCCATAGGTGCTCCAGAAAGCACCGCTCGAATTGCCGACCTGTTGATGCCAGTGCACAAATGCGTTGTTGTGTCGCCAGATTACTGTTTGTCTCCGCAAGCGCCTTATCCCCGTGCAATTGAGGATGCCTATGCCACGCTGGAGTGGGTGATTAGACATGCAGATGCCTTGGGCATCGACAAGCGACAGATCTTTGTAGGTGGCGAAAGTGCAGGTGGTGGTTTAGCGGCCGCCCTGTGCCTTTATGCGAGAGATAAAGGCAATCGCGCAATTGCCTTTCAGATGCCCTTATATCCAATGCTCGATGACCGCATGAATAGCCACTCGGCAACCCATAACATTGCCCCAGTTTGGAACTCTCAGTCTAATTTGAATGCCTGGAAGCTGTACTTGGGCCCTCTATTTGGCACAGATGACGTACCCATTTACGCAGCACCCTCGAGGGCAAGAAATCTCACTGGGCTGCCTCCAGCAGCCACTTTTGTTGGGGACCTAGAACCATTTTATGATGAAGTGGTCGCCTACTTTGATCAACTAAACAAGTCGAGCAGCGCATATTTGGAAGCCACTGACCAACAAGCCACTGACCAACAAGCCACTGACCAACAAGCCACTGACCAACAAGTATTGAAATTTGCTGTGTGTAAAGTATTTAAAGGCTGCTTTCACGCCTTTGAGCAAATGAATCCCTCGGCTCAAGTGAGTCGAGAAGCCGTTGCATTTATGCAAGCATCGTATCTTTATGCAGTACAACACTATCGCAAAACTATAGACTGAGAAACTGGAAGGTTAGGCGATGAAAAAAATAACAGTAGGGATATTTGCCCATGTAGATGCGGGTAAAACGACATTATCTGAACAACTTTTATTTAGAACGCAAGCCATACGCAGCTTAGGGCGCGTTGATCATAAAAACGCTTTTTTGGATACGCACACCATCGAAAAGCAAAGAGGGATAACTGTCTTTGCCGAACAAGCTTTCTTTAACTATTTAGATTGCCTATTTTACCTAGTGGATACACCTGGTCATGTGGATTTCAGTGCGGAAATGGCCAGAACAATTGACATTATTGACTATGCGATTGTGGTAATCAGCGGTATTGACGGCGTGCAAAGCCACACAGAAACCATTTTAGAACTATTGGAGTTGGCAAGAGTGCCTGTTTTTTTCTTCGTGAATAAGCTCGATGCGGGACATGCAAACTATTCTAAGTGCCTTGAAGACATCGAGGCAGCATGTCCTCAAGCTGTTGACTTTTCTTGCCCTTATGACAATGTTGCCTTCTTAGAAGCCCTTGCGGAAAGAGATGAGGCGCTCATGAGCCACTATTTTCAATGGTTAGAGGAGGGTGATACCTCTCGCGACAGAAGCAGAAGGGATCCCTTATTTAATGAGACCCAAGAATCCATGGTGGCCCGGGCTATAAGCAATCGCAAGATTATGCCTGTCTACAGGGGATCAGCACTCAAGGGCGAAGGGGTCGATGCATTTTTAGAGGGGCTAAACCGGTTTACTGAGGTTAGGAACAGCACAAGCGCCTTCGAGGATCAAGGCCTTAGGGGATTGGTGTACAAGGTGCGCTACGACCACTTAAATCAGAGGCAGACATTTATTAAACTCATGTCAGGTTCCATAAGGGTCAGAGATGTTATCGGTGGGGAGAGGGTGAGTGAAATCCGCAAGCACATGGGGGCTAAGGCGATACCAATATCTGAGGCTGGGCCAGGCGATGTGTTCTCTGCCATTGGAATTAAAAACTTGAAAACAGGCGATTGGATCGGTTTTCGCGAGAGTGTTC
>CALFXQ010000331.1 GCA_937958285.1 uncultured Fusibacter sp.
TGGTGTACCATCTTCAATCAGCGCCTTTACTTTATCTGTTTCTAGTTTTCCGAGAAATGCCCATTTTTCCCACCCTTGCTGTTGATAAGACGCGATTAAGTTTTCTGGCATGGGTTCAAAGACTCCAGGAGATATGGTGGTAATATGGACCATGTTCACTGGATACACAAAAATTGCAAGCTCAGCAGGTATGCAAATGTAGTAACCGTCTTCTACATACCCTTTAGAGTTCTCGAAAATGCCGCGATAAAAGGACAAGGTGGGGACCTGGAGGAATTTGATTTCTTGATCCTCATCCTTAGAAGTGACTTCGTTAAATGTCGTTGGGAAATAACCGGGAGTCATTTCAGATTCTGCTGCATCCTCATCGAAGCCGTTGACAATTGGCACCTCTTCAGCATCAAGAGCATCTTCCTCACTTGAATCATTTGCCTCCTTATAGTCGTAAGTTAAACAGTATGTACCACTAAAACCTGCTTCATTTGCTGTCTTTACAGCTTCTTCACTTTCGGTAGCCCAATCTATAGACACATTTTGCCACTGTATTTGAGCAGTGTGTACGGTCTTATTCGTGGCATTTAACTTGCCAACATGTTCATATGTGATGGTATACTTGGCATTCACAAGTACATACCAGTCCTTTTTCTCCTTTGAGGGCTCGTCGTAATCACCTGGCAGATAGAGCCAGTTTGGCGTAATCATTCTAAAGCCGTGACCGTCGTTCGCATCGAAGGAGACTTCGTAGTGTCCTGCAGTTAATAGTCTAGACGCATCGTAATGACCGGTGTTGTCTGTTTTAACTTCTATCGTTTCGTCTGTGGTGTTTGGCTCTGGGCCAACGCGTTTAAAATGCAAAACCCCTTCCTTAACGGGCTCATCTTTTCGTTGGTCTGTACCACGATTAAAGACTTGTCCCTCGAGAAGGTTCTCGTCTGGAAGGCTTTGAATCCAGTAGGCATAGACCTGCGAAGTACTGATGATTGCTTGTGCAGATTTGCTGTCGATGCTTTTTAATTGCTTATCCACACTTACTAGATGTACTTGAGTTTTTCCGATGCGCATATCGAGATTGCCTAGTTTGTCATATTCGGTAAAACCCGCTTTTCCAATAAAGGTACTAAGATCTCCACTATAGCCCTTCACACCACCTTCTGTAAAAGAGAACATGCTATCTAGATCAACAGTGGGTTGACAACCCATATTGCCGTATTCTGATCTAAAAGGTCTGCTTCCCGTGTCAAACACGGCATGTAGGACAGCATTTTCTTCACCCGTAATGGCCGTTGAATTTGGACGTTTAAAGCCAAGACCAAAACCGACCACATTGTCTGGTGCAGGTCCAAGTTGAGACAAAATATCTCTAATGGAATCTGCCATGTTATCGCTGAGTTCGAGTGCTGATGATGCCCCTTCGCCACTTCTATTAGTGGCAGAATAGGCTGCATAAGCACCTACTGCCAACAATATAATTACCACGGCAGTCATTATTCCCTTGCCCTTCATAAGGTTCCTCCCTGTGTGCTTTCTTTACTTAAGAGTAACCTTTTGACACATGCATGAGACAGTGCCGAACAGCCAGTAAATAGTCATGAGATTGCGTTTTTAAAGTCATTTGAGTGACTTGATGTTTGACACGGCGCATGCTATGCTTCAATTGTTCCTAAAAAAGAAAAAAGAGCCAAAGGATGGCTCAATAACTCTAGGCGATGTAAAAATCTCAAGGAGGAAAAGGCTATGGATCAGATTGTTATGGCGCAGATTGCAATGGCGCAGATCGCAATGGCGATGATGAAGCCCACTTTATTGTATTGGACAATGGTGCTCTTGGCGATTATTCTGACCCTTGTGATTTGGACCATCCAAAGCGTTTCAAAACAAAGCGCAATGTTCTCGCCATTATTTATACAAATGACTTTAGCGATACTAGGTGTGAGTCTTTTGCTCATTGGGACTGTTAACTTGTTTCCAGATAAATCACTGGGGTGGATTTTGACCGGGGTTATGATACTGATATTCGCATCGATTTGGTTTATCGTCGCAAAGCTGATATGGCAAAGGGGCAAGGCACTTCGCGCGCATACTGTCGAAACACCCTCAAAAATAGTGGCGTTGATTTTTAACCAAATGAGCGATCTTGTACTGATTATGGATTATCGTGGGATTGTAGTTAATGTCAATCGCCCCGACCTTTTATCGGAGCTGTTTCCTAACTGTAAGCGATTTGTGGACCTTGTGGGCTATTTTGGCACCGATGCCCTGAAAGATCATTTATCTGATTTAAATCGCGCAATCACTTTTCCCTTTGATTATTTCGATGGCAAATTGGCTAGGCCAATAAACGGGAAATTTTTCAATTTGCGATTGGTGCCCATTGTTGAAGGTGAAACGCGTCTTGGATTTTCTGCGGTGTTAACCAATATTACCGAAACCGTATTACATGCTCAGACAATTAAAAACAGCAATGACTTATTGAGTCAGGCGAATGTGCAGCTTGAAAGCAAATTGCACATTGAGACAAGACTCGCCGAAGAGAAGGCACGCCTTTCAGTGTTGGCCAGTATACAGCGAACATTGATTGACGATATTGAACGGGTTGCAATCAAAACAAAGGAACTAGAAGTACAGAGAAATGAAGGCTCAGATATTCAGGCAATACAGAGAGGCTTTTTAAACCTCGCAGAAAAAATTCGAGAGGTTTATCAAAAGGTAAGACGCGCTGTTTGGCACATGTCGAATAACGATCGCACTTAGGAGGGTAATGTGAAGATAGTAATCGCCGACGATCAACAGTTGTTTAGAGAGATGCTCAGGGAAATGTTGGAGCTAGATCCTGAATTCACAGTCGTTGCAGCATGCTCAAATGGGCAAGAAGCGGTCGATGCAATCAAAGTCTATCAACCAGACCTCGTGGTGTTGGATATCGGCATGCCGATTGTGAATGGCATCGATGCGCTTACCTCAATCAAGCTAAATTATCCTGATGTAAAAGTGTGCTTGCTCACGACTTTCGAAGACGACGAAAAAATACGCCAGGCATTAATAGCTGGCGCAGACGGTTATATTGTAAAGGACTTAAAGCCGAAAGCGCTGCAGTTGGCACTCAAGTGTATCTTAGAGGGCATGGTGGTCTTTCAAAAGGGCGTTCATCAGCAGATGCTACATAGAGGGGTTGTCGGACAAAGAACGATGGAGAAGCGCTACGAAGTAGAGGGAATAATCTTCGATTCAATCGATATTGCCATCATCAAGCGCATTGCAAGCGGGTGCTCCAATCGCGATATCGCACATTTTATGAACTACAGTGAAGGCACGATCAAGAATCGCGTTTCAAAATTATTGGCAATGACAGGTTTAGCAGACCGCACTGAAATTTCTGTATTCGCAGTTAAAAATCAATTGATTTAGTTATTGTGCATGGGGAATAAATGCTCTCAAAGTGAAGCCTGAATCCCCGTTGGAGTGATAGTTGAATGTGCCACCTAATGCACTTAGTCTTTGCGAGATGCCGAGTAAGCCCATGCTTTCTTTAATGACCTCACAGCCTATGCCGTTATCTATGGCAAAGAGCGTAATGCCATCATAAGTAAATCTAAGAATGATGTCTAAGTGAGAAGCTTTGCCATGCTTGATTGCATTTGTCGTCGCTTCTTGGCATAATCGAAAGAGACACTCTGAAAGCTCTGATGAAAGTTCCCTAGGCATACCCTGAGTAATGACATCTATGGACAAGCTGTCGCTTTTCAGGCGCTTTAAAGCATTGCTTAGCGGTGTTTGTTGCCAGTTTTTGCCGCTTTCTGTTAGCGAACTGCGAAGCTCCGCGAGGCCGCGATGTAGAATTTCTTGAATGAGAATCAACTTTTCTTTGTGAGCAAATGTATCTGACTGTACTGCCGCTAATTCTGAAGTGCCGATGGCCAATGTTAACGAATGTCCAAGAATGTCGTGAACATTTTGAGCTACTTGTGATTGTGCACGTGCTCTGGCAATTGCATCGATTTCTGTTTCCATCACTTTAAGGGCCTCTTGCGCACTTTTGAGTGTTGCACTTATTTTGTTTTGTTCATCCACTAACAGGGTTTGCTGAGTAATGTTTGAAATCCAAACCATGTCATATTGAAAAATGCCCCTGTGGCGTTTTTTTATTTTTTGTGGAAGCGTTAGTTTTTTTATTTGAAAGTACTGATTGTCCTTTTGATAGATGCTGAGTATGTCTCTATCTGAGGTATTTAAAAATTGAAGAAGTCTGTTTTTATCTATGTCGGAGAAATGTTTCTCTACATAGTGATTACAGTATTTTATTTCTTTGGTGTCGAAGATCGCTAAGCCTTGATCTAACTTTTGCAGTAACTGTGAATAAGAGAAAGGCGATATGTCGAAGAAACGATGTTTAAGGGCCGGAATTGTAAACAGTATAAGGGCTAGGGTTCCAAAAATTGGCGTTATATCGAAAACGCGAAAAGGGAAAATCCACGGAACATCTGAAACCTTGAAAAGGATATAATATAAATTTGCGAATATGGGAATTAAGGTCACAGTGGAAAATAAATTAGCCCAACCGCGTCTGCCACGAAAAATCGGTTGCTTTGTAAAGCCCCTTGCCAATATCACAATACCTACAATCCAGTAAAAATATTGAATAGCCTGTAAGAGATAAAACAGTTGTCCAAAACGGTCTTTGTAGAAATCGAAGTAGCTATAGAATAGATGATGCATTGGATTTGTGGCGATGACAAGCATGCTCAGAAGTGGAGGAACAGACAAAAGAACAAGGCTTCTACGGGTTAAATATCGGTCCTTAATGTAGGCATAGGCAAAGACAATCATGGATAGTCCCAAAAAATTGATGCCAATATATTGGGTGACGATAAAAAACCAACGGATTTCAATAGTAGGAGAAATAGTTTTTAAGATTTTCGAAATCATCCAAATCAGGAGTGATGAAGAAACAAGTGTATAACCATCGACAAGGGGACTTTTTTTGGATTTACTCCTAATATAGACCGTTAATCCAGCGAGAAAAATCACTGCGACTAGGTGAAACCCTACAATGGTTAAGATTTCTTCTGCAAGTTTCTCTGAGATGGGCATAGTGGACTCCTATTACATGTCACCATATGTGACTCGTTTTTTGAATAGAATGACTCCTGTTTGGTCGAATGGCACTTCAATGATGACTTAAATCAAACTATGCTAAAGGTGAAGGGGGGCGATTCAACGTGCCGATAAATCCTGCGACATTCTCGATCTATCAATCGGAGATGGGAAGGTATTATTTAACTTTTTCTGGTGAGTTCAAGAAAGTGACAGTGGTTTCACAGAGCTTTAATAGTCGATCGATGCTCGAACAATATCTTGGACATTTAAGAGAAACCATGGCGGTAGCTAGTTTGTCTATAAACGGCAGTTTGCCAAGGCTAACGATAAGCAATGTACAAGAGCAGTGGTATTTCGAACTAAGAGATTACGACGACGAAATTATACTTACGAGCATTCCCTTCTCGGATGATGGTCAGTGTAATGAAGCGCTAAAAGAGTTTAAGCATCAGGTTGGCCATGCGAGAATAACAGACTATGTTTGAGAGGTGATTTAAATGAATAACAAGAAATTATTGACTGGGTTTGTGTTTGGTTTTTGCATGGTGGCTTTGCTATTATCCTTAAGCGGTTGCTCAAAAGCCCAACCGGCAGTAACAACGGAAGCAAAGGAAGCAAAGGAAACAAAGGAAACAAAGGCCGAAATCGTGACTGAATTAACATCAACAGAAGCGGTCAGTCTTGCCAATGCCCAGTGGCCAAATGATCTAACAAGTTGGGGCGTGCCAGAAGTTGTGGGCGGAATCGTTACTGTTTTGTCCGATCAAAGCGAAGTAAATGGACTCATGGTAAAAGGTGTAACATATACGATGAATATTTCGGGTATCAAACAAGAAGACTATTTAGCATATACTGAACAACTCAAGAACGATAAATTTATGTACCAAGAAGGTTCGCTTCCAATGGCCCTCGAATACTATTATAAAGAGATCGATGGCGGCACAATTAAAATTACACTGAGTTATTCGGGCGATACCCTGACCTTAATCATCAATAATGGGGCTCTTGAGGCTGCTAGAGAATCAGGTGAAGCACAAGCTTCTCATTCAGGGGGCATGGACAATGGTGCGTGGCCTGAAGCGATTAAAGGGATCCCCGCCTTCGATAAGGGTGTGCATCTGGAGACACTGCCTATGGGTGGCAACATGTATGCCATCACATTCCAAGAGGTGAGCGAGGAAGATTTAAAGGCCTACCGAAAGCAGCTGCTAGACAATGGATTTTCACTGCAACCGGATGTAGATAATGAAGGGTATAGTAAAATTGAGAAGGATAAGGCGTACTCGGTAGGTTTTATCCTAGACGGCAAAACACTCCAGGTGATTTGCGCCATAGGCGATATGTAAGTGGTATCAGATGACAAAATGTCGTTTTCACTATTTTCCCTATATTTTTTATTTTACCACAGTTGTATTTTGAAAAATATCGTCATTGTCATAAAAGGCATGTTTGTGTGGAATCCGTTCACGCAAACATGCCTCTTGTAATTGCAAATGACTTAAAAGGAGAGTATGCTAAAAATATAAATACTATTGAAGCCTCACAAACGGAATTATAGTTTATGAGGAGCACTTATGGTAGATAAGAAGCTTCGTTCATTGCTTGTTGTAGCACCTCTACAGCATCGAAAATAACCATTGGCAAAAGGTGTACACAACGAAGTTAAGATGTAAGCATACAGGAGGTTACGTGAATTATTCAGATCAAAATCAACCAATTCACACGGCGCTTGTCAAAAGTGAGCTGATGGAGAACGAAGTCCTTTTATGGTCAGGGCAGCCCTTATTAAATCGAGTATTTACAAAGGGCGACTTCTTCTTAATACCCTTTAGCCTGTTATGGGCAGGTTTTGCCTTTTTATGGGAGACGATGGCAATTG
>CALFXQ010000332.1 GCA_937958285.1 uncultured Fusibacter sp.
GTAGAGACATGAATACTGAGGAGCGCGCTGAGGTTAAGGCGCAAGAACTAGAACACAGCAAGAGACTCATTACAAAAGAAAAAGTCTCTAAAAAGACTGCGTCTCCAGTTCAAGAGAATAACGCTTCTAAAAATTTCATTACAGTGGACCTAACAAAAGTTAATCAGTTGATGGACTTAGTTGGAGAACTTGTTGTCTCAGAATCTATGGTAACCAGAAATCCTGAAGTGGAGGCCCTTCAAATTGACAGTTTTGATAAAGCAGCGCGCCAGCATCGGTTTATTATAAAAGAGATTCAAGATGCGGTTATGAGTATGCGCATGGTGCCTTTAGAGCTGACATTTCAAAAAATGAACCGCCTGGTTAGAGATATGTCGAAGAAGACAAATAAACCAGTTATGTTTAACATTCTCGGAGCACAAACAGAAGTCGATAAAAATGTAATAGAACACATAGCGGATCCGCTCATGCACATTATTAGAAATGCAATTGACCACGGAATTGAGTCTCCAGAAGAACGGCGTCAAACCAACAAGCCACAAGAGGGGACTGTCACGTTAGAGGCAAAACAGTCGGGTGGAAGTGTCAATATTATCATCAAAGACGATGGGAAGGGCATACAACGCGAGAAGGTTCTGAGTAAAGCTGAGTCTTTGGGATTATTGTTTAAGAGTCCAGAAGAGTATACAGACAAGGAAGTATTTTCAATGATCTTTGCCCCGGGCTTTTCGACTAAAGAAGAAGTCACCGAATTCTCTGGCCGTGGGGTGGGCATGGATGTTGTGACCAGGAACATCGAAGAAGTGGGTGGAACGGTAAGCATTGATTCGCAGCTAGGTAAAGGATCTGAGTTTGTTATCAAAATACCGCTCACTTTGGCGATAATTGAAGGTATGTTAGTTCGCGTGGGCGATGTGATTTTTTCGCTGCCAATTACATCCATTCAAGAATCCATGCGCATTCGTTCATCTCAAATCATTATAGACAACGAACAACGTGAGATGGTCATGATTCGCGAAGAGTGTTTGCCTGTCATCAGGCTATACGAGAGATACAAGATTCCTATGGCTGAACAGGCAATCGATCAAGGTGTACTCGTGATGATAGAAAACGATCACGGTAAGATGATGTTGTTTGTCGATCAAATGATTGGTGAACAACAACTTGTTGTAAAACGTATTCCAAAGTATATGCAAAAGGCAGAGGGTGTTTCTGGCTGTGCGCTGCTAGGCGATGGTAGAATTTCCTTGATACTTGACCCCAGCGGATTGTCGTGAGGTGAAAAATGATAGATCAAGTGGTGCAAAAGACAGAACAGCCTTTGAATTCTGGAATGAAGGCAATGACTTTTATTATTCAAGATACTGAATATGGCATTGATATAACAGATGTTCGCGATATCGTTCGCATTCAAGAAATTACCTATTTTCCCAATCAGCCAGCGTATATTAAAGGGCTCATCAATTTAAGGGGCAAGATTATCCCAACCATGGATATCGGTTTGAAATTCAATCTGCCTGAGCGAGATTATGACGATCGTACGTGTATTGTGGTTATTGAGAATCAAGACATGACGCTTGGGGTTATCGTTGATCGCATTAACGAGGTAAAATCTTTTACGGCAGAGATGATCTCATTGCCTGCCAAAAAAGGCGAGGGGCGAGATAATGTGTTTCTCACTGGGATAGGTCGCTATGGGGATACCCATACGTTGCTACTAAAGACAGAAAAAATTATGAGCCACGACGATTTTTAAAAGCTTGTTCTGGTGGTGATGGAGGCCAATATGTCAATGCAGCTACAGCTTTTAGTTGTTAGCGAGGATACTCACCTACCTCCTAATTTACTTAAAAGATTGAGGGATCACAATCTACTAAATGGCTTGGAATGGTCTTCAACAAAAGACTTATTAGATAAAGCGGATTGGGATCATTATTACGCAGTGCTTATTCTGAGTTTACTAGATCCAAAGATCATCGAAAAGTTGACGAGTATTCACATACCCAAGGTTCTTGTAATTGCCAAGAACCAGCTATTGGCGTTTCAACAGATTTTAGAATCCGATGCCTTTATAGGTGATATTCCGGTCTTTTTAGAACATCAAGACCGCCTATTAGTCGAGACACTACAAGCTTTTTTTGATCATGCAACGCGGGTAACTGCCAATGAGCCTTATTATACAGAAGAGTTTCTATTAACAACCTTGGGTGCACTCGGCGACGGTGTTATTGTCAGTGATTTTAATAGACGTGTTCAATATATGAACCAGGCAGCGCGAATGATTTGCAGATATTATGGGAATACGAAAGATATTGATTTCGAGTCTTTATTCAGCATTGAAAGTCCAAATCAAATGATTTCTGAACTGTTTTTAGTTGAACGCATGCTTAAAGAGCAGAAGCCCTTTGGGTTACATCGCGATGCAATGCTTCGAGATCAAGAGGGAAAAGCGAAGTTTATTTCTGCAAGTGTTACGCCATTATTGGTTGAAAAGCAGGGACAGACAGGCATTGCTGTTGTATTTAGAGACATTAGTCGCATACGCGAGGCAGAGAAACGGTTACATATTTATTCTGAAGCAATCAGGCAGAGTTTAGAGTCTGTCGTTATTACGGATTCGGATTTGAATGTTTTGAGTGCGAATTTAAAGTTCTATGAGACGTTTAAGTGTAAGCGCGAGTCACTGGTAGGGACGAGGGTGTTCGAGTTATCGTCCATAAAGGGCCAAATTTCGGAAGAAGAAATTAAAGTCGAATTATTGCATTATGGACTTGTTAGAAAACAAGTGAGCTTGAAAATGTTTGATTCCACCTATCACTTTCGATTGATGATTAATGCAGTTATGGAAGATGATGCAATTTATTATTTAATCACACTTGTAGACATGACTAAGCAAGTTGAAGCAGAACTTCGATTGAAAAAAGAACAAGAGAACTTAAATACAATTTTTGAAGGATTGCCTCTGGGTGTTCTAATTCTCAATGAAAAAAAAGAAATTCTTAGAACAAATAAAGCAGTGAGTGAAATCTTCAACACAGATATAGATTCGATGCTCGGTAAAGGACCCGGCAGTGCGTATCGATGCTCTCGAATGATGCTGCAAAATAGTCAGTGTGATGGTAACGGGAATTGCCCCGACTGTCCAATTAACAAGGCCATCGATTTTGCATTTAATCAAAAGGTAGGCGTGACAGGTGAAGACGTACTTATATCTGTCTTAGATAATCTGAATAATCTCCAAGACAAATGGATTCGTGTTTCAATTGTGCTCTTCGATCTTGCAGGTGAGCCCTCAATTCTAATGGTTATAGAGGATGTTACACAAACCAAGGCAATTGCGCAAAATCTTATTCAAAATGAGCATCGCTTGCGTTTAATTACAGATAACATGATAGACACAGTCACACAGGTTAATAAGTTAGGAAAAATTCTGTACGCAAGTCCATCGCACTGGAATTTAATGGGTTACACTCAAGAGTATCTAATCGGGAAATCGTTGATTGATTTTATACATCCTGAAGATCAGAAGAAGGCTGTAGAGCGCATGCAGCGCAGACTCAGCGGTGGCGAGAGCTTTGTGTCAGAAATTAGAATAAAGCGCAAAGATGGCGCATATATTTGGCTAGAGTCCATGGGAAATGTATTGGAAGACTTAGAGGGTGAGACATCGATTGTTTATGTCAGTCGTGATGTAACCATTAAGCGACAAGTGCTCGACGAAATGCAGCTGGCTAAAGATGCAGCAGAGGCTGCAAATAAAGCCAAAAGTGAGTTTTTAGCAAACATGAGTCACGAGATACGCACACCAATGAATGGGATTATCGGCATGACGAATCTGACTTTGATGTCTGCTCTTAACGAGGATCAGCGAGAGAATTTATCCTTAGTGAAGAACTCTGCAGAAAATTTACTGAAAATAATAAATTCCATCTTAGATTTTAGTAAAATTGAAGCGGGTAAAATAATACTCGAAGTGCATCCTTTCAATTTGAGGCAAACTTTAGCAAAGGTCATCAATCCGTTAAAAGTAGAGGCAGATAATAAGAGCATCATACTCTCGGCTCAGGTGGATTCCAGTGTAACGACAATTGTTAAAGGTGACAGTAACAGGCTGATTCAAATACTGAACAATCTCTTAAGTAACGCATTAAAGTTTACCCACAAGGGTAAAGTGCATATACAAGTGAGTAAGGTTGGCAGTAAGCACCATACCACCTTTATGAAATTTGATGTCAGTGACACAGGCATCGGCATTGCAGAAGAAGATCACCACAAACTTTTTGATTCCTTTAGTCAAGTCGATGGCTCGATGACAAGACGCTATGGTGGAACGGGCCTAGGCCTTTCAATTACAAAGCAACTTGTAGAAATAATGGGAGGCAAGATCAGCTTTCAGTCAGCACTTGGACAGGGAACGACCTTTACATTTGAGTTGCCTTTTCATGAAGTGGATCAATACATTCCAACAGAAGAAAAATCCTTCTCTGTGCCTTCGCCAAAGAAACATTTGCGAGTACTTCTAGTGGAAGACGATCCTGTCAATCAAGCACTTGCCGTGAGGCTTCTAGAGAAACAATTTCACGAAGTAACACTCGCTAAAAACGGCGAAGAAGCTTTATCAGCGCTTGCAAAATTGGATTTTGATATCGTACTTATGGATATTCAAATGCCTTTGATGGATGGTGTCATTGCCACAAAGCATATTCGCGCGCAAGTAAAGTATCGCAGTTTGCCCATAGTGGCTTTAACGGCACATGCTATAAAAGGCGATGAAGAGCGCTTTTTATCTGCTGGAATGGATGCATATATTAGCAAGCCCATTCAGATTGATCAATTTTATCGCGTGTTAGATGAACTTACTACAGATCGCAAGACCATAAGAGAAATTCTCGAACATGTTTCAGAGCAAGCCACAACAGAGTCGTTAACTGAGGATGAAATCAATGATTATCTTGTGGAGCTCGTGACATATCGAGATAAGCTCATACAGGCTGTAGAAAACAGACAGTATCAAAAGTGTGAGGAGATAGCACACTACATTAAAAACTTGGCAGTAACTGCACACGATAAAGAAATAAAAAGATGGGCCTTGAGATTAGAAATGGCAGCGCGAAAAGAAAGTTATGAACCCCTTAATGCAAGTACTGGGGATTTAATTAAAGCGATAGAGGGAATGGAAAGGGGTAGTGCATGAGGATACTGATTGCAGAAGATGACTATGTGAGCAGAAAGTTTTTATTTAAATTGTTATCACAGTACGGGGAGTGCGATGTGACAGTAGATGGCATGGAGGCCATAGAAGTCTTTCTAATGTCTTTAGAAGAGCAAAATTACTACGATTTAGTTTGCCTCGATATTATGATGCCAGAAGTGGATGGCATTAAAGTTTTAAAGACGATTCGAAAGCTAGAAGACGAGCGTAACACGCCAAAAGAGAAAAGAGCGCGTGTCATCATGACAACGGCTTTAAATCAAACTGAAGAAGTAATGGAGTCCTTTGAAGCCGGATCTGAAGGTTATGCAGTAAAACCAATTGATACCGATAAGTTTATGGCAGTACTAGAGAAGCTGGGCTTTAACCAACGCATATACTAGGAAATAGCAGATCTCGTAGTTCTTGTGCCGGCTTTACAAAGATATATCCCTCTGATATGATAAGAAGCGATGCGACTTATAATCAAAAGACATTAAAAAGTGAGGGATATGTATGGAACATAAAATTTTAGCAGTTGTCGACGGCAGAAATATTACAACTGAACATTTGAACTTCTTGCTACAGACTATTGGCCCAGAGCGCTCTAAGCAGTTTCAGAGTGAAGAAGGTCAGGCCCAGTTATTGCAAGAACTCATTAACCAAGAGCTCTTCTACAGTTATGCGGTTGAACAAGGATTTCAAGAGCACGAGGCATATGTGAATGAAGTTGCAATTGTTCAAGCAAATCTACTAAAATCCTATGCAGTGCGTTCATATTTAAATGGCGTTTCGGTCGCTCCTGAGGCTGCACTTGCGTTTTATCAAGAACATCCGCAACAGTTTGAGCAACCTGCCACTGTTAGCGCGAGACATATTTTGGTTAAGACAAAAGAAGAAGCGGATTCATTGTTGAACCAAATTAAAGAAGGCGCTTTATTTGAAGAAGTAGCATCGAATCACTCTACTTGCCCATCTAAAGAACGCGGTGGAGATCTTGGTCAATTTGGTAAGGGCCAAATGGTTCCAGAGTTTGAAACGGCAGCATTTTCACTAGAGATTGGACAGGTTTCACAACCTGTTGAAACACAGTTTGGGTTCCATCTCATACGCGTAGATGCAAAGACTGATGGCAATACAGTTGAGTTTGATGAGGTAAAAGGACAAATCGAAAGTCACCTTTTACAACAACAGCAAAACCAAGCTTACTTTAATCATATTGCAAGCTTGAAGGACAAATACGCTGTTACTGTTGTCGAATAAGTAGATCTTAGTCTAACAAAAGTCTAAACACACAAAGCAAAAACCTGTTCGATAAATGCGAACAGGTTTTTTTTAGGCTTAATCGCCAGCTTCCTCTAAGTTGAATTCTGGATCCTCGGTAAGTGGGTCCTCAAATCCAGGTAATGACTTAAACTCAAATGCATCTTGCCATTGTCGATATCGCGTTAAGGTTAAAGGAGAATCACTTTGAGTGCGAAGATCTAAGTCAAAGAGCATGGTGAGGTGTTTCACTGGTTTTGTTGTTGTGTCACTTACTTGAAGTGAAATTGACCATCGATTTTTATCGGTAGCACTGACGGACAAGGATCCTAGAGTTATCTTCTCAGAGAGCGCATTTAGTTCTACCTCAGTGAGAGGGGTGGTCGATGCCTTGCTCAGTAGCGGTGCGAGATATTTATTGAGTTCTGCTTGTGCAAATGCACCATCGATTTCTAGTTTATAATAGGACTGCAGCCAATCTTGCTTTTTCTGTGCCAAACGAACGCCTGAAAGTGATGTCGTTAAAATGGCAAGACCCAGAACTAAAAGTACGACCATCATGATAATGACGAGAATTGATGTAGCGCCCCGTTTACGTGATTCAATCATTTGGCACCTCCCTGCAAATAATGGGCAGTGTCGATGCGCGCCAGTGACTCTGCATTTTGATTGATAACTACCACGCTAAAGTGAATCACATCTTGAACTTCAACATCTTTAGTCATTGTAAGTTTTAATCTAAATACTGCGTTTTCTGGACTAGTGGTGCGCCGCCAATAGGAATCGAAATATTGTTCAATTTCGGCTTGGGCGGATTTTGGAAGTTCGTTGGCATTTGCCTGAGCCTTTGCAAGTTCAATGGCATTTGATGCATAGAGCGTTGCGAAGTTCTTGATTTGAGCGCGCTGTGCAAGTTCATCAGAAGTAATAAACAGCTGAAGAATCACAACGCTGACGATGCTCAAAAATGCAATGG
>CALFXQ010000333.1 GCA_937958285.1 uncultured Fusibacter sp.
CACATGAACATCCTATCTGCGATGTTTATGTGGGGATTTAGTCGTATCGTCGATAAACGTGCCACTGGGGACACCCTCCTGGAAATTTTGTGCGCCTCAATTTTAACAATTTGCGCGTTGCAAGGCCTGGCACGGTTTCAGCATGGAAATTCCCATGCTACAAACCGTGCCAGTGGAACACGTCCCCAATGTCTCATTTTATAAAGAAGCCGATTAGCTCGAGCTTTTGATTGAGCATCAGTGTGAAGGTGACCTTTTGTTTGCCGTACTTTGTTTGAACGAGTGCGATTGCCGCATCTGCTTCTTCAATTTTTTTGCCTACCACGCTTATGTTCTCGTAACTTGAGAATGGGCCAGCATCGCCATAAATTTGTGCAACAGCGCCTTCAATCACGCTCGCAGATAGTTGGGGTCTTAAATCTTCCCGCACCATCATGCTCACACCTTCATAATCGCCGGTATTTAAGGTGTCGATAACCTCTTTTGCCTTTGCCTCGACAGCGGCCTGATCAAAAGCCTCAGACAATTTTGTCGTTGCACATCCAGTAAAGCTCAGTGCCACTGCCAAAGTCAGTATTAAAGCCACTAATCCCATTACACGTTTCATTGTTTTCCCCCTGTTTTGTCTAATATACTCAGACGCCCGCGGCGCCACAAGCACACACTAAGTAAAAATGTTCCAATTGCCATCGCACCAATAAGCCCTTCAAGTGCCCATGTGCTAATTGCCAAAGCCCTTGGCAAGATCACAGCCACACTATTGATCGCCGTGTGCAGGGCAAAAGCTGCAATTGTAAATCCCACGCTGCGATTTTGCACAACGCCAGTGTACACCATCATACTTGCACCCACATGAAACAAGATGGCAAAGGCGCGTTCTATACCACTCATCAAGATAAGCGATGGTTCTGTAGAAAACAGCAACGTCTGCTGCAACTCCGGATTGACTAACAGCACAAAGTGATTGATTCCAACCAAGAGTATGGACTCAATGCCGCCATGACCAAGACCAAACCACAAGGCGTTAGATAAGGCTGGAGCATGGTTAAGGCCCTGCTTTGTGCCCTGCTTATAGGCCCGGTTCATGGCAATCCATCTCCCGCCCTCCTCCACAAGTCCCGCGGTGCTCGAAAGAAAGAGTCCATAGAGTATGGGGCTTAGCGGCAGGAGTTGGAACCACTGAAAATTGGGCAAAACCAGTTGAATAAGGGGCAAGCGAAAGAAGATTTGGGTCACTGTAAATACACATGCCCCTAGCGCCCAAGCCTTAAAGTAAGTCCTGTTAAATAAGGTGTAGATTAGCGTCGCCAGCGGTAGGAACAAGGTGATGCTCGCTGAAATCGCCAAGTAAAACCCGTGTGTAGTAATAGCCATCCCTCCATTCTGTATGCAAATTGCCCTCATATTGATGAACGACGGCTTGTACGTTTTTAAGGCCCAAACCCGTGTGGTTCACCTTTTTAATATCGCTTCCCGTTGGATTTTTGAGTAAAATACTCACCCAATTGTACCTTTTGGTTACGCGAAGCTTCACAACTCGGTGCCCATCACATGGCGCTGCCTCGATGGCATTGTCGAGGATATTCGAGAAAAGTGTAGTAATGTCTACGGCACGCATAAACGCAAAAGAAATATCTTCGAGCTTAAAATCCACCTCGATCCCCATACGTTGCATTTGGTCGGCCTTGTCGTTGAGAATAATATTCACGTGCTTGTCGGGGCAAAAGTACCTAAGGCTCAGTTGATTAAAGAGTTGCAGTAGCTCCTGGGTATATTGCTTTGCCACATGTCCAGCCTTATTCCTTGAATCCTCCATTGAATGTTCATTGGTGGTGCTGTCGGTGGTGGTGGTGCTGGAGTCGTGTTGCATACTAAAAACTTCGGTTAGGTAGAGTCTTTCGAGGGCTTGAATGTGATTTCTAATGTCGTGTATCACGCCACGGGTTGATGCGTGTTTTGCTTCTAGTTGTTCGTAGTGCTTGCTTTGTAAGTCCACTTGCTGACGGTAGAGGGCGAGTTCTTGGAGCAGTACATTATTTTTTGTAAGATGCTCGAAAATTCGCGTGAAATAGAGATTGAGCAGCGCTATAAGCACAAAATTTACCAGAATCAAGATGAGAATCTCTTCAGACATATAGATATTTAGGAAATAAATAAGGGTATATAGATAGACAAAGCTAAAAATTGGCAAAATAAGATATTGAGCGAGCTGGGCTTTTGTAATCTGTCTTTTTTCTTTTCGTGCAATAAGATGTGTCACCCACTGAAGTACGCCGTATTGAGTAATCCTCAAGCTCAACTGCAGTGATATTAGCGCGGTATAAATACTCTGAAAGGCAATCCAACCATTGCTTTGAAATAGACCAAGTACCAAAGGCACGAGCATATCCACGATTAAAACGATTGTACACAGTAGGCAGTAGTAGACAAAATAGCCCTTGCTGCGATTGAACATAAAATAGCCAAATGCTGGAATACCTAACATGGTCGCCACACTCCATGCCGAGCCACCCATTACGGAGATAAAAATTGCCAAGATCACATAGGTAGCCGTAGCAATGATTCTTGTTCTGCCACTTATGCGGTTGTCTAAACCAAGACGAGCCATGCAGATAAAAAGCACTGTTAGAATCCAGACACTGCCTATTAGGGGCAACACAAGGCCCGCTAACAAGTCGATCATATCAGACCACCCCCCGATGCTAAAAATCTATTGAGCGACTGGCGAAACACAAGGGCTTTCTTTTGCGAGAGGGGAATAATTGCCCCTTGGCTAAGGTGAATATCATAGCCATGAATGGCCTTCACTGCACAAAGATTCACAACAAAGCTTTTATGGGGCATTTCAAAGCCCTTTTCTTTTAGTGCCTCAGCGATATCTGAAATGCGTTGCTTAATGAAATAGCGTCTTCCATTGGCATAGAGTACCACACCCCTAGAAATGGACTCTAGACCATTTATGTACTCAAAGTACTGTACCTGTTCGAGGGCAATGCGAATAATGCCCTCTGTCGTTTGAAAGGTATAGGGCTCGCTAGGAATTAGCTTCATGTAGACGATCGCCTCGTCGAGTTGTTGAAAGAGCACACTGGAGGTAAGTGGTTTTATCATGTAGGCAAAGGCGTGAACGCCAAAGGCAAAAGTGGTGTAATCACTGTAATTAGTGGCATATATCAGCAGCACTTGCTTGTCAAATACTCTGATTTGCTTGGCTGTATCGATGCCACTTAAGCCTTGCATATCAATATCTAATATAATGATATGATAAGGATTGCCCCTTTCTAACATTTGTCGGGATGCTGTAATCAAAGCTTCACCATTTGTAAATATGTCAATGGCCACTGGCATGGTATACTGTTTGAGTAATGCTTGTGCGTGATGTAAAGGCTCAGCCTCATCATCACAAATGGCAATTCGAATCACCAAAACCTCCTCAGTGCTATACTTTGCTTGATGATGGTGCTTGATGCTGGGCCATAAGGATGCCCATTAATCGCTTCCATATCAAACATCTACTCTCATTATATGTCTTTTTTGGTCCTTGCCAAGTCTGTTAACACAAGGTATGGCAAAACCCCCTCAACTGACAGTACTAAATTGATTGACAAAGGAGCACACTATGAAAGCCTTGCCTACTGCTCAGAAAAACGATGGTAAAAGCCGGCCTAAAATGTGGCTTATTCTCGTTGTGGTTGTTTGTATCCTCATGCCCAGTTTAGTGCTCAACGGGTGGTTTGCTCTCAATCAAGAGCCTAAAATGCCCTACTATGGAACCCTCGAGGGCAATGTCTTCGAAATCCTCGCGCCTCTTTCTGGTGAGGTGCTGGCGCTGCCTGTACAGATTGGAGAAATGATAGAGAAGAATCAGCTGATTGCACAAATTGGGGCCCTCACACCTCAAGAAACAACTACCCAAACTGAGAGTGCTACTTCTCAAGCACCCACTACAAAGGCTCCTGTACAATCGGCAGCGCCCACCCTTAAAAGCCCCACAAGTACAGAACTGGCGCGCATTAGTAGAGAGATTAAAGCACAAACCGCATTGGTACAGGCCACAAAGGCAAAATTGACCGCAGCACAGGCGAGGCAAAAGGAACTTGAAAATATTAGGCGTGAATCCCTACTCACTTTAGAGACGGCAAAAAAAGAGCTCGAAAGTAAACGCGTTCAACTTCAGAAGGTTAAGGATCAAATCGCAGCGGGCACCATGCCCTTGATTCGTCAAAGAGAAGCGCAGCAAGCCCTAAAAGTTGCAAAAGACGCCCTCGATAAAGCCCTACAAGACAGCAAAACACTCAAGAGTACCACCGATGCCGAACTCGAAGACCTCAGCGCCCAAATAAGTGCAGATAATGAAATTTTGCAAGAACAGGCATCTGCGCTCCTTGTCTTAGAAGGGGTATACAGTGAACTGACTCGCATTGCCCGTCTCGAAAAATCGAAGCCCTCAGCTTCGCCTCTTCCCACTACCCCTTCAACGGTTATCGTGCCTCCAACTACTAAAGCCAACAAAACGCCGGCGGCATCGGATCCTACAAAAGACATTTCTGCACTTGGCAATGTGCGCGCGAGTAAATCGGCATGGGTTGAATCCATCCACTATCAGGTTGGAGACGCAATTGCAAAAGGGGCTTCGATTGGCAGCTTTGTGGATCCTTTAAGACTTTCCGTCGTGGTGTATGTAGATGAGCCCATGCTCAAAAGCATTGCCCTTGGAGATATTGTCACTTTAAGTGTTGCCGATGATACCACAAATACCGTTCCAACAACGACGGGTACTGTTGTTCGGATTTCTCAAAAGGCGATGTCCTTTCCCAGTACATTTTTTTCATGGGGCACGCAAGACCGTCTTGTTATTCCCGTTAAGATTCAAGTCGCCCCAAATCCCGCCTTTTGGCCAGGTATGTTGCTGAAGGCTTCATTTGATAAGGGTCTTTAGCCAAAAAATACCAAGATTCAAGCGTTTGCCTTTGGGTAAATAAACGGCAACTAGACTTTAGGAGGCATCTATGTCGAATGCTCAAGCACTTAATGATCTGTCAAATCCTTATATTATTCGCGCCAACGCTTATGTAGAGTCGTTTATTAAAATAGACCCATCAGATCTCGATGCGTTAAAAACACTTGTTCATCAGATGACACAATGGTCTTCGTCAATTTCTGATGAGGATTGTCTGCCAGGTGTTCGGCTTCGTATCGATTATTGTGTTTGTAGCTACTACTACGAAATTGGCGACTTTGTTTCTGCGTATTGCCAGTATCGCGCTGCACTTCAGAGGGTTTATGGCCCCCAAGACAATCTCTATTTAGCCAAGCTCTTCCGCCTAATCAATTGGATGAACTATATTAAAGGTGCACTTTCTAATGCACTCGATGCGGGCCGAAAAGCATTGGAATACGCAGTTGCTTCGAAAAATACCGAAGAGCGCATTCAAGCCCTCATGTTTTTAGGAATTACCTATAGTCTTAAGCCCGATCGAAAAAAACAGCTAGCCTATTTCGATGAGGCCCTTGAACTTGCCAAGGAACATCACCTCGACAAACTGCTGAGAATCCTTTACAACAATATCGCCTATACCTATTATCTACTCGAAGACTACGCCGCATGCGCTAAGTGTATTTCAGAGGCTGAATGCTTGTATGGTGCAGATGATATCGACCTGCATCGTATCGCCCTTATGCTGACAAAAGTAAGTCTCTTGCACCATCAAGGTTCGTTACAAGAGGCTTCCATACTGCTGGCAAGGGTCGAGCATCATCCGCGTCTCAAACAAGACAAGGCTGTGTACATGGATTGGGAACTTGAAATGGCCAGAAACTATCGATTGAATGGCAATCTTCAGATGGCTACTCTGCAACTAAAAAATGCCCTAGAAGTGGCTAAAACCTACGAGCTCAGCGCCTATCAATTAATGCTCCTCGATGCCTTATCTGCCTGTGCAATGGCACAAAATGGGCACGAGGAAGCCCATAGCTACCAGGCTGCAAAAACAGCTGTACTCGAGCACATGAATCGAGAAAAAGACGCTTACCAAACGATGCTAAATGAACCATTGGGGACGTGTTCCGTGGTTCGCTGAACCACGCCTTGAAACCGCTGCAAAACCTATGATCCCAAATAAAAACGTGCCAAGGGTGTCCCCTTTGGCACGTTTTGTTGCGTTGATCGTCATAGGTTTTGCGGCGTTTCAAGGACCAGCTACGCCTTCAACAATATGAGGCGTAGCTGGTGAACACGTCCTCAATGGTGAAGAGGCAAGTAGTTGCACTTGCTTATCTCTTTAAGTGCCATCCGAGGGCGATAAAGGCCAAACCTAAAACATATGTGCCAAAGAATAGCCATGGTGCAGACTCGTTAGTCTTAGGCAAGGTCAATTCGCCCTTTGGAACAACCTCTTCTGAGAGCGCAATTGGCGCATCTGATTTATCACTGGCATCTAGAGCGCCTAATGCTACCGTTGTATCTGGAATACTTATGGTAGCCTCGGGCACTGTTATCGATACCACAGGCACCTGAATGGCCGTAGTGACTTGAACTGTTGTTGTAGGTGGAATCGTTGTTGTTTCAACGATTACCACGGTCTCCGGTGTGGTAGGCGCTATCACTTGAAGTTGTGTGGTTGTAGGTTGAGTAGTTGTAGGCTGAGTAGTTGTGGGTTGGGTGGTTGTGGGTTGGGTGGTTGTGGGTTGGGTGGTTGTGGGTTGGGTGGTTGTGGGTT
>CALFXQ010000334.1 GCA_937958285.1 uncultured Fusibacter sp.
ACTAATTCCTTTAAATTGACGTATCCAATTTCATTGCGTCGTGCTTAAGTTTAGAGTAAAATAAGAATAACCTCGATAAGAAAGGATTTTTTCATGTTTGAATATAATGCATCCGAAAAAGTAGCACGGTTCGAAAAAATCGCTGTAGACATTGCCTATAGTATTGTAAATGGCGAATGGGCTGTAGGCGACATTATTATGGGTCGATCCACCTTGTCAGGAAAGTACAGTGTCTCACCAGAAACAATTAGAAAAGCGGTTAAACTCCTAGAAGAATTTGGCGTCGTCCAAGTGGTCGATAAAAAGGGGATCGTTGTTCTTTCATCAGAAGCTGCACACAACTATGTTCAAGAGAACAAAGCAAAAGATAAAATACTCAACTTAAGAGAAGAAATTCGCAGTTTAGTCGATCAGAAGAGCAGAATTGACCAAATCATCTATCAAAAGGTCGACTCCGTGATCGAACAGGCTATGCTCCTTAGAAACATGGGGATCATATATCCACTCGAAACAAAGGTGGAAGAACATTCCCATGTGGTTGGTAAAACCATTGGCCAAGTCCGCTTTTGGGAGCACACCGGTTCGACAATAATCGGCGTTAATCGCATGGGGCATCTCTATCTATCGCCCGGACCAAAACTCGTTTTCTTTTCTGGAGATATCATACTCTATGTAGGCAATGCCCACGACAATACAGACCAAGTCAATCGTTTTGTAAATGCTTCTCAAATTGATTTCTAAAGCTAATTGCAATAAAATAGGCTCATTTAGTGAATCACACTAAATGAGCCTATTTTGATGCACTGAATCTCGATTCTATCGCATAGTTTTGCATATTGTGTCAACATCCTTTGATTGAGTAATCACGCCATGGCCAGATAGTGTTGTAGCAGATAATGCAAGCATTGATAGAATGTTGAGCGGATTCTTACCATGTCGCTTTTGCATGTTCTTTTCTTGAACGCTTAAGTTTTTTCTCATTTTGTACTCCTTTCTCGGGAAAACATATTTGTTTTCCTAATGCAATATTACCCTATCTACTGCAATAAAACAAGTCTCTAAGTGATTTCATGCTTGTAACATAAGGCTTAAGCAGTCATATTCGAGACCAGTTGCGGAATTCAGAGGCAGGAAAACAATTCTTACAAACGGGAAAACAATGTCCCTGATGGCGTTTTCGCAGAGGGATGCTCTATATTTAGCCGGTAATTGTTTATATTTCTCGTTCCCCTTGTTTAATGCGCCGTATTTTGTGTATATTATAAGTAATGGCTTTTACCGCAATATAAGGAGGAACACTATGGCTGATTTCTTTGGAAAATTAAAACAAACAATCGACAAAAGCGCAAAAGTAATCACAGCAAAATCCGCTTCAGCTATCGACACAACAAAGATAAAAAATGAAATTGCTAATCTAGGCAAGCAAAAGAATGATTATTTTCTTAAAATTGGAAAGGCTGTCTATGCTGCTAGTGAAGGACAATTCGAATTGTCTTCCGTGGCAGAAGAACTCCAACTACTAAAGAACTGCGATGCAGATATCGCCATCAAAGAGCAAGAACTCGAGCGTATTAAGCAAGAGACCGAAGAAAAACTTCAGCAAATCAACGAGGCCTATCAAGAGCCCGCTGCTACTGTTGATGCTGGCACAAATGATTCAGAGCCTGTAGAAGTAGAAACAGATAACGAACAAAATAATTGAGCAATAATGCATGCAAAGCGATGAAAATCGTCTAAAACTGTTGCAATGCAACAGAAAAGCTGTTACAATCACAAAGTAACAGCTTATACGGGGGTATAGCGCAGTTGGGAGCGCGCTTGACTGGCAGTCAAGAGGCCAAGGGTTCGACTCCCTTTATCTCCACCAAAAACCTGAGACCATTATAAAAAATGGTCTCAGGTTTTTTTATTGTTTATGCTTTGCTCTTGAGATTAAATTTACTACCAAACTGCAATATGACCGTCGGTTCGACCTTCGGTGCCACCGCAAAGAACACCGTCTTCCTGCAGCCATATGGCTTGTGCTCTTCCAAACTGCCCGATCTCATGTTGTATGCGTATATCGTGTCCCATGGCTGACAGCGCATCGACCAAGTGCAGCGGTGTCGATGGCTCCACCCACACTGTCTGCCCTTCCATCCACTGCCACCGCGGAGCATCTATTGCCTCTTGTGGATTCATACCAAAATCGATGGTATTCATCATCATTTGTAGATGCCCTTGAGGCTGCATAAAACCACCCATTACTCCGAATGGTCCAATAGCGTGCCCATTCTTCGTTAAAAAGCCTGGAATAATTGTATGAAAGGGCCTTTTACCAGGCTCTATACAATTGGGATGCCCAGGAATCACATTGAAGTTATGACCGCGATTATGAAGGGCTATTCCCGTGCCTGGCACCACAACACCCGAACCAAATCCCATATAATTACTTTGAATATATGAAACCATATTGCCAAAGCGATCTGCTGTGGCTAGATAAACCGTACCACCTCGATCGGGTAGACCACTGTTATAGCACTGGGCATAATCGGGATTTATTTGGGATCTTCGCTTTGTTGCATAGTCTGAATGAAGCATCGATTCTACGGAAACCCTCATTGCCCTCGAATCTGCAAGATGTTGCTTGGCATCGGCAAAGGCTAGCTTAATAGATTCAATTTGATGGTGCCAACAGGCCACCTCGTCGCGATGAGAGAATGTATCTTTTTCTAATGTTTTAAGAGCCATTAATGCCACAATACCCTGTCCATTTGGGGGTATCTCCCATACATCGAACCCCTTATAAGAGACCTGAATGGGATCTACCCATTCAACGCGAAATTGTTCTAAATCTGTTTTACGCACAAAACCACCTGTGGCTTGGGCGTGCGCATCTATGGCATCTGCAATCTCACCGGTATAAAATGTGCGACTATTGGTTTCTCCTATGCGCTTAAGCGTTTCGGCGTGAGTAGGCGAAGACCAAATACGCCCAGCCGTCGGCGCATCTCCGTCTGGCGCAAAGGTTTGAAACCACGCTTCAAATACTGGCTCAGTTAAGGCTTTTTTAAAGATTTGAACGGCGCGTTTCCAGTTTTTCGCCAATGTTGGACTGACCGGATAACCCTCTTTTGCATATCTTATCGCTGGTTCTAGGCACTCAAGTAGGGATAGTGCACCGAATCTTTTAGAAAGCTCAGCCCAGGCAGCAGGCGTGCCAGGAACCGTTACCGGTACCCACCCAAACTTGGGAATTTCATCGAGTTTAAGTGATTTTAGAGTTTCTAACGATAGTAAACCTGGGGCGGGACCACTGGCGTTTAAACCATGTAGCTTGTCTTTCATCCAAACCAATGCAAAGGCATCACCACCAATGCCATTAGAGGTGGGTTCTACTACCGTTAAACAGGCCGCTGTTGCAATGGCAGCATCTACGGCATTGCCACCTTTTTTTAAAATTTCTAGTCCCGCTTCTGCGGCAAGAGGTTGAGATGTCGCAACCATCCCCTTTTGTCCGTAGATAAGGTTTCTTCTAGAAGGGTATCTATAACAGTTTGCATCAAACATATGCATGCCTCCTTAGCATTTAAATGCATTATAGTCTGACAGATTTTCTAGACTTAATCCGAGTTAGTATTAATCGACTTGTGACCGATAAAACACCGTCGGCAGCATACAATACATCTCTTAAAAAGTGGTCCATTGCTTCTTGATCAACAAACAACCCATGGGCATGCAAGTTTGAGGAACCTGTCATGTGATACAAATCGGTAATGTCATCTTGAGCTGCAAGCTGGTCAGATATTTCGAATAGCCTTTGGGGTGTCGTTTCAATATCAAAAAAAGCGGAAACCTGATTGCCTAGCTTATGCGGATTGACTAATACAGTGTACTGCTCAATCACACCACTGCTTTCTAGTGCTTCGATTCGGCTGGCAACAGCGACCCTAGACAACCCCACAATTTTTCCCAGTTCTACATAAGACAACCGCGAATTGCCCGCAAGCAAATTGAGAAGACTGTGATCAATGGCATCGAGCTGATTGATTCTCATAATATCCTCCCCAAAGACTAGCGTATGAATAAACCGCCAAAAGTTAATGCAGCAACGATGATTAAGACGGGGTGCACTTTAAAATAAAAAATAAGAGCCGCTGTAACAGCACCTATAACTGCTGTTGTAGGCGTAATAAATGATTTTGGTGCCATTTTGTAGACGGTTTCGAAGAGAACTAGCACAACAACAGGCCTAACAGCGACCATCATGCCATTCATCCATGGTGCCGTTTTAAATTGATCATATATCTTAAACAGCAAAATAATGGCAATGGTATTAGGGAGCACAGTAGCGGCTAAACCTATGCTGGCACCTAGAACCCCCCCCACTTTGAAACCTACAAGTGAGGCCAATTTTGTGGCAATTGGTCCGGGCAGGCTATTGCCAAGGGCAAGCGCATCGGTAAATTCATTGACGTTCATCCATTGATAATTGTCGACAACCTCCATCTGTATGAGCGAAATTGCGGCAGGCCCACCTCCGAATGTAAAGTTACTCGCTCTAAAAAAAGCCATAAAAAGATCAAAATACGTTTTCATCATGTTGCAAAATCTCCTCACAAAGTAATCAGAAAGCACAAAATACAACCACTATGTATAGTATAACTTATCACTCTGAAAACAACATCATTTATTTACACAATTCCCCAAAATTATTTGCTACAAAGCTAGATTGTACATTGAAAGAAGAGAAAAAAGGGAAAGAAAAGAATAGAAAAGAATAGAAAAGAATAGGTAAGATAAAAGAAAAAGAAAAGCGATGTTTCAGAGGAAATTTTCATTTCCACCTGAAACATCGCTTATTCATTAATTCTTTTAATCATTAATGCCTGATATGAAATTATAATAGTTTGCTTTAGGTTGAATATTGAATATTGTATATTAGATTTAAATCTAGCTCGTCTTTTCTTTTGTCTTTTTGCCGTTTGCGCGAATTTTTTCCATCCAAAGATCTGCATTTTTAATGCCGAGCGCTTCTGGATTAAAGACAGGATCTAAGCCAAGTTTCTTTTGCGCCTCGTAGTCTTTAAGGGTCGCGATACCTGGTTTAATCAAGAGCCAAATCGCCACAAGGTTAAGCCATGCCATAACACCAACACCTACATCGCCAAGTGCCCAAACTGCACCTGCAGAGTTGATAGCACCGATAAAGGTCATTGCAAGTAGCGCTACACGTGCAAGTTGAAGTACGATGGTGTGGTTTTTAAAGCTACGTGCAATATATGCTACGTTTGATTCTGCATAATAAGCATATGCCATAAGTGTTGTGAAAGCGAAGAAGAAAAGTGCAATGGCAACAAATGAAGCGCCTATGCCTGGCACAAATGTATCGAGTGCAGATTGTGTATATGCAGGACCAGGCATGATTCCTGGAAGATTTTCGACCAAAACATCTTTTGCCTCGTTGTAAACATTGTATGTTCCAGTAATGAGAATCATAAATGCCGTTGCAGAGCAAACAAAGAGCGTATCTACATATACAGAGAAGGCTTGTACTAAGCCCTGTTTAGCAGGATGCGAAACCTCAGCGGCAGCAGCAGCCATAGGACCAGTACCTTGACCTGCCTCGTTGGAGTAAATGCCGCGCTTAACGCCCCACATAATTGCTTGACCAATCACAGCACCTGTAGCGGCTTTTGAACTAAATGCACTACTTAATATTAAAGAGAAAACTTCTGGCACTTTGCCAATGTTGAACACGATAATCAAAAGCGCTAAGATGATATATGCAATCGCCATAAATGGCACGATTAACTCAGCAGCTCTACCGATACGCTTAACGCCGCCAAAGATGATTAGACCTAGGAGAGCAGCTACAACGCCACCCGTTGCCCAAAGAGGAATACCAAATGCCGTATTAAATGAAGTGGCGATACTGTTGGCTTGAACGCCAGGTAAGAAGAAACCACACGAAATAATTGCAGAAATTGCGAATATAATCGCAAACGGCTTGCTTTTAAGACCTTTTTCAATGTAGAAAGATGGGCCTCCGCGATATTCGCCATCGACTTTTTCTTTCCATACTTGTGCGAGTGCAGATTCAATGTAAGCTGAACTTGCCCCTAAAAACGCGATTGCCCACATCCAGAAAACAGCTCCTGGTCCCCCGTAGCCAATGGCAGTTGCAACGCCTGCAATATTACCTGTGCCAACGCGGCCCCCCAAGGCCATGGCAAAACTCTGAAAGCTCGAAACGCCCGATTCCGATGCATTGCCACTAAAGAGCAATTTCACCATGTCTTTAATCAAACGCAACTGTGGGAACATCATAAAAATCGAAAAGAGTAAGCCTGTGCCTAAACAAAAGTATATGAGCCAGTTTGACCATATAATTGTGTTTAGAAAATCAACTACTGAAGTAAATGTCATATAATTCCCCCTATTAAAATATTGTCTAACGACATCAATCTCTATTGCAAGCCTCATGCCAAACTGCATATAACAAAAAGTTCACACTTTTAATAAGATATCTTATTAAAAGTGTGAACTTTTTTTCCAATACGAGAACTTTTTTTCTCACATTAACTTACTTGTTTACTATGACTGGGCATTGCCCTGAATCAGGTTAAACAACTGTCGACGTGTAATGCCCATTATTTCTGCAGCTTTTGTCATGTTGCCATCTGTCTTAGCTAGCACCTGCTCGATGTAGACCTTTTCTATACAGTGCTTATATGTG
>CALFXQ010000335.1 GCA_937958285.1 uncultured Fusibacter sp.
CATTAAATGAAAATCGTGATATTCTACAAGATGGTATTACCTTTAAATTGTAAAGAGAAAATATGTTATGAATACGAGGATGCGCATGAATACTTTTAAAAAGAATTGGAAGTCTTATCTCTTACTGACAATGACTGTGACCATCCTGGTCGCCGCAGTTGCCTATGGCAGCGTCAACTTACTCTATGGTCGATTTGTCACAACAAGAACGGATTCTACCGCTCCGCTAATCGCGGGCAATGAAGACGATCCGGTTACACTACCAAAAGCATTTGATGACGAAACGCTCAATATCTTTTTAATGGCGACAGACAAAGATGGTTTGAGAACTGATTCGATGATGTTGATCCACTACGATCAAATGACAAAGACAACTTCGTTGTTTTCCATCCCACGGGATTATCGACTCGATGTCTCCGACGCATTAAAAGACTTAATCCACTATAGAAGAGATCATATAAAACTCACAGAACTACACGCATATGCGCTTAATGCAGATCACCCAAGCCCACCGTCTGTAACGACCCAGGCTGTTGAGGAATTGTTGAATGTGAAAATCGACCACATGGTTTTCCTAAACATTGCCGGATTTAAAAAGCTTGTCGATACGATTGGCGGCGTCGAAGTCAATGTGCCAAGAGACCTCAATTACGATGACAATGCACAAGATTTACACATCCACCTAGAAGCTGGTGTACAAACATTAGATGGCGATAAAGCAGAACAGCTCTTAAGGTTTAGAAAAGACAAAAATGGCGGCGGTTACGATGATTTTGGTCGCATGCAAGTACAGCAATACTTTGTAAAGTCATTTGCAAAGAAACTCTTGTCTGCAGGTAGCCTCTTTAATATCGCGAGTATTTACACGAGTATGGCTGAGTTCGTAAAAACTGACGCAACCTTAGATGATGCAATTGGCATTATGAAAGTTCTTCAGGAAGCAGATTTTGACCGCGTCTATTCACATCAACTTCCCGGTGAGGGCGAATCTATAAATGGTGTCTATTACTTCTCACCGCCAGAACATAGCGAACTCATTAATTTTGTCAGCACCTCACTAAGCAATGATAAAACACCTGTTGTCGACTCCAAACCTATACCCATCAAAGTTTTTAATAGTAGTACAAAAAAAGAGTTAGAACAAGTATATGCTGACAAGCTCACTTCTGCGGGCTTCATTGTTCAAGAAACCTCTCGTTACAGAGGTTCACGACATTTAAAAACTCAGATTATCGTTCCACGCGAAGGCCTTGGACATGATTTAAAATCATTCTTTGAGCTCTCAGAAGTCGTTGTCGACCCTGATCATTTTAAAGCTGACGATCCAGAGACCATCGAGATCATTCTCGGCGATTTAGAACATGAATAAATAGCAACGCCCCTCTACTAAACGAGGGGCGTTTTTACAATATTGAAACACCTTGCAGATGCCTCTTGATTTTAGACATGAAAAAACCGATTCCATTGGAATCGGTAATTAATTGGTGCGCCCTAAGGGATTCGAACCCCCGACCTCCTGGTTCGTAGCCAGACACTCTATCCAACTGAGCTAAGGACGCTTGAACACTTAATCATCTTATATCATTTAGCCTTTAAAATCAAGTGTTTTATTAGTTTTTTTTATTTTTTTATTTAGTATGCAATATAGGCTCGTCGATGGCTTTTAGCCAAACAATTTTTACAATTGCTGCAATGGGAATAGCCATCAGTATACCAAAAACACCACCAACACCTGCACCAATGCTAATCGAAAAAATAACCCAAATTGGCTCCATTCCAATAAAACTGCCCATAACCTTAGGTCCGATATAATTGCCGTCAAACTGCTGCAATACAAGCAACAGAAGCGCAACCCATAACGCTTTCATAGGATCGTAAGTTAAGGTGGTCAATATTGCAGGTATAGCGCTTACAACTGGACCAAGGTAGGGAATGACATTCATGCACATAATAATCAAGGCCAAGATCAATCCATATCTAACACCCAATAGTAGAAAAATGATATAGGCCAGTATACCTACTATGATTGCCTCAACGATTAATCCCGAGATAAATTGAGAAAAAATCTTGTTCACTTCACCTAGAAAATTTAAAATTGCATGCGCCTTCTCTTTAAAGATAATCTGAACACCTTTTCGCAGTACTCCGATTTGACGCTCCTTGCCGAATAACATATAAAGTGAGATGATCGTCCCCAAAAAAAGATTCAGAAAAATCCCAGTCAAATCCAAAACAAATGCAGATGTTTGAGCCATAAATCGGTTAATTGTCGTCGAAATAAATTCTGCAAATCCACCAAAGTCACGCTGAACATAAACTAATAAAGGAGATACATAATCATTTTGATTAGCCCAAGCTATCAAATTGTTTACACTTACAACAAGTGCATTGATCACCGCCCCGCCATTCTCCAAAACTTGAGGCAAATAATAGTAAATAAAACCAGAGACCACAATCAAAATTACAACATAAAGTAAAGGCACTGCCAGTAGTCGTGGCAATTGCAATTTGAACTCCATCCACTTAAGTGGCCGATTTAGCACATAGGCAATTGTAAAACCCACCAAAAATGGGCCCAGCGCCATCATGAGACCCCGTAAAAGTTCTGTTACACGGTGGTACTCATTAAAAAAGATGACTCCACTTACAATTACGGCCAAAACATAACATGCTATTTCAAAATAACTGCGTTTCAATCTTATCATACCAATCACCTCTCGACCTATTCTTAGAATACCCTAGCATAATCGGTTGTAACAAGAAAAAAGATCACTATCACTAGTGATCTTTTGGTGCGCCCTAAGGGATTCGAACCCCCGACCTCCTGGTTCGTAGCCAGACACTCTATCCAACTGAGCTAAGGACGCAAGACATGTTTTATTCTACGAAAAAGTAGCGCTCATGTCAACACATTCTTAAAAAGCCATACAATTCAATTAATTTCTATTTGCTACTCCGCCTTAATCTCAGTCCAAACCCGATTGTAAACCTCTATAAAATCACCAGGATCAGAAAAAACTTCAGACTGTTCGAGCTGTGACAAGTCTGGATAGGCTACAGGATCGCTTTGAAGCGTCTTATCGAGAAGCTTTACACCTTCCACATTGGGCGAGGAGTAACCTACATACTCTGTATTCCTTGCAGCATTTTCAGGTCTTAGCATAAAATCGATAAATTGCATCGCCGCCTCGTAATTCTCCGCACCTTTAGGAATTACCATCCCATCATACCAGACATTCGTTCCCTCTTTGGGCAATGCAAATTCAAGGTCTGGGTTTTCTGCTCGTAATGCGAGCGCCTCACCACTCCATGTCTGCATAAACGTTGCGCCACCAGACACCATAATGTCCTTTCCATTGTCCACAACATACGCCATAACCATCCCACGCTTTTTTTGATCAATCAACAGAGCCTTTGCCTCATCGAGCTCTGATTCATTGCGTGTATTCATTGAGTAGCCCAAGTATTTTAGTGCTACCATCAAAGTATCTCGCTGGGAATCGAGCATCAAGACCTGACCTTTGTATTGTTCGTCAAAGAGTACAGACCAACTATCAATCGGTCCATTTACCATTTTCTTGTTGTACAAAATACCCACAGTACCCCAGAAATAAGGCACACTGTATCGATTTGTAGGATCGTACGACAATCCCTTATAGGACTCGCCGATATTGCTATAATTCGTCAACTTAGAATAATCGATTGCCTCAAGCATATCTTCTTTAATAAGCTTTTCAATCATATAATCCGATGGGATGGCAATATCGTAACTTGTACCGCCATTTTTTAACTTTACGTACATATCTTCGTTTGTGGCAAATTCTTCGTAGATAATCTTAATGCCCGTTTCTTTTGTAAAGTCGTCTCTGAGCGTTTCATCCATGTATTCGCCCCAGTTATAGATATAAAGTTCATTTCCTTTTTCAGCGCATCCTGTTAGTGCCAGTACAACACCTACAAATAGCAAAATTAATAATTGTCGTCTCATTGTTAACCTCCGTTATTTAAATATCCTCTACATTGCTTCGCTTATTTACAAGTAGCAAAAGTACAATTACCGATATAAACATCAATGTCGATAATGCGTTAATCTTGGGACTAATGCCCTTGCGGGCCATTGCATATATTGAAATAGATAGGTTTTGCACCCCACTGCCCGTTGTAAAGAAACTCACGACAAAATCGTCTATCGACAAAGTAAATGCAATTAAAGCACCCGATATAACACCTGGAAAAACCTCTGGGATAACAACTTTCCAAAAGGCCTGCCATGGTGTGGCCCCTAAATCCATCGCCGCTTCGACGGTATCTCTTTGCATTTGCTTTAGTTTTGGCAACACCGAGAGAATCAAAAAGGGAATTCAAAAAGTGA
>CALFXQ010000336.1 GCA_937958285.1 uncultured Fusibacter sp.
CGAATCCTGGAAGCCCTCGGTCAACGTCTCTTACTCATGCTTTTTAGGATAATACCAACATGCAATTGACTCGGTATGAAGAATTTCCTTTCCTGGACAATAAAATGTGCTATCGGGTGTAATCACACCTTCGGCTAAGCCCATAGCTCCAGTGAGTATTTTAAAAGTAGAGCCTGGTTCATATAGATCCTTAATTGCAGGGTTTCGCCACATGGCAGCCAGTATTTCTTGTTTTGTTGGTTCTATTGTTGGTTCTTTTGTGGTGTTTTCTGTTACTTCTGCTGCACTTGCCTCGTCTTCCGATTCTTCCACCTCAGTTTTTACAGGTATCTCAAAGGGTTTATTCGGATCGAAGCTTGGCGTGTTGGCAATTGCCAGTATTTCACCAGTTTTTGCATCTTGAACGATTGCCGTCGCTCTCTTTGCATTGTTTAGCTGCAGCCCTTCTGCAATTGCCTTTTCACAGTAATACTGTATTGTAGCATCTAAGGTGGTATACAAAGTATAGCCATTAAGCGGTTCTTTTACCTCAGCTTCAGCAAATGCGTTTTTCCTGCCAATCTCATCTGTTCTGGTTTTTATATAACCATCTTCTCCAGAAAGCCACGCATCAAATGTATGCTCTAAACCTTCAAGGCCATTTCCTTCTGTGCCTACAAACCCAAGGGTTTGCGCAGCAAGGCTGCCATTTGGATAAACGCGCTTATTACTTTCGCGAACCTTAACGCCATCTCTTTGAATGACCCGCATAGTAGCGACATAATCTTGGGGTATACCCTCGATTAGAACAACCTCTTCTTCAGTGGTGGCGGCGTTAAATCGCGCTTGAATATCTACCTGGTCTGCAGAAGGATACGCCTCGAGTATTTCAGTTAAAAGTGGTTTTAAATCTGTAACCTTGGTGCGATCGACCACAAGATTACTACTCATAAGCGTATAGGCGAGAATGACGCCGTTTCTGTCTCGAATTTCGCCGCGCTTGGCAAATTGGCGAATCGTTCGTTCAATTCGCTTTGTGGATTCTGCCACTATTTTATCTCTATCGATAATTTGATATTGATAGAGACGCGCCATAATCAACAAGAGGGCGATTCCAATAAAAAAATGTACCACTCTTAACCTTCTCAAACCCGCCAATCGCATTGCGCGTTACCTCCTGTATACTTGAAAAGCCCAGCGTAGGCTGAGCTAAAATGATGCAAGTCTTTTAATCCACGCCCCAAGAACAATCAGGGGATCATCAGAAGGCTTTTGCAGTAGGTGTTCATCTGCGTCGCCTGGCTTTATAAGGTCATTTGCCACGACGTGATAACTTTCAGACACAACCACTTTGTACCCCTCTGTCGCTTTAATCATCCCCAGATAATTAGAAGCATAATCCTCGAGTTCTTCAAGTGTCATTTCCGATTCCTTTTGGATAAGAAGTTCATCTCTTTTTTTATCTAAACTCTTGATCGTTTGCTTTTGAGTATAAATATTCCCTTGAATGCGATGAATCTCGACATAGCGCATTAATATAAATGTACAACCCGCCACAGCGGTCGCGATTATTGAGATTACTACTAAAAATATTAACATGCGTTCGATTGCCATTTGCAAAAAAAGTTGTCGCGAATTGACTTTGGTTTTCTTTTTGGCGGCTTGTGTTTTAGGTGCTCCTTCTGCCGGCGCATCTAAGTACCATTCGTATTCATGTTGACGCAGTGCTGACATGGGAACACCTCCTCTCTATAATTTCTGATGATATGTGGGTTAAATGCGCTCTGCCACCCTTAGTTTTGCACTTCGTGCCCTTGGGTTGTCCACGAGTTCTATGCCTGAAGGCACTATCGGCTTTCTAGTAATCAACCTGAACAAGGGTTCTGTATTACATGTGCAAATTGGCGAAGTTGGTGGACATACACACGAAATCGAAAGGTCCTTAAATGTGTTTTTCACCAGACGGTCCTCGAGAGAGTGGAATGTAATAATAGCTAACCTTCCACCAGGCTTTAACCGATTTGCCACTGCTTTAATGACAATGGGAATAATATCTAGTTCGCGATTGACCTCGATGCGAATCGCTTGGAATGTGCGCTTAGCAGGATGGGGTCCATCTATTCTCGCCTTTTTAGGTATTGCAGCCTTGATGATTTCCACTAACTGGTGGGTAGTTTTAACAGCTTCAATGCTTCTCGCCTCTACTATAAATGCCGCGATGCGCTTGGCCCAATTTTCTTCGCCAAAATCGCGTATTACCGCCTCGAGTTCTTTTGCACTATATGTATTTATCACATCGTAGGCCGTAAGCTTTGCGCTTGGATCCATGCGCATGTCTAAAGGCGCGTCGTGATTATAAGAAAAACCTCTTTCAGGTGTGTCCAGTTGATATGATGAA
>CALFXQ010000337.1 GCA_937958285.1 uncultured Fusibacter sp.
GTAGTGGTTGCTGCTGTTGTTGTAATTGGATTTCCGAATACAAATGTAAGATGGCTTATCTCTGGTGTTTTGCCATTTTTAAGTGGGCTTATTAGCATACCATCAGATAAACGATTCGCGAAATTTCCTGTGTATGAATATCTATTGTAAGCATTTGAGCCTTTTACTCGTACTTCAGTAACATAGCGATACTTTACTGACCAATAGAGCTTCTTGCCATCTTCAGATACTTTGTACTTTAACTCTGCGCCATTTGACAATACCTTAGTCTGCCATTCGTCGAAATCATCCTCGTCGAGTTCGCCAGGATCATCTCCAATATCAACTTTGTAATCACCAGTGCCAACAGTATCATTCCCTGATACCGATACAGGAGCAACACCTTGTGTCGACAAGCCATAAACTGAAGATTCTAATATAGGACTTGCAAATGCGCCAAAACCAACATAAGCTATCAAAAGCACTACTAGGACAATGGATTGAACCGCTCTAACCGTCCCTCTCATAACATGCTCCTCTCTCGGCTAAAAGCCAAATTCCTTGTTGTACGATCTCTTTAATGTCTAGGAGAATATGTTTTATTGTATGTGTGTAGCTTATCTATATCTAAGCAGAACATCGAATTATGTAGACCTTACAAGTGTTAATTTAATTTCGATGTGCTATTATATATTAAGATAAGTTCTTAATTTGATTCTACTGCAAATGATAATTATTATCAACAATTGATTTTAATTTATCAAACTATAAAATTCTCTCTTCATATCATAACTTTCTGATATAATAAACAGGCAACTAGAAACGTTTTCCTATGGAGGTTTTCATGAATCGCAATTTTATTCAAACGTCACTGACGACGCTGCTTAATACTCCGAGTCCCACAGGCTTTTCACACCTTATTATGGATGAACTCGAGAAAATTGTTACAGCACTCGGCTATACGCTCACACGTACAAAGAAGGGCAATGGCATTATCGAAATTACAGGTAGTGACAGCAAAAAAACCATTGGCGTAGCTGCCCATGTGGACACCCTCGGCGCGATGGTCAGAAGTGTAAAGAGCAACGGCAATCTCGCCATAACAGCCCTAGGCGGGTATACCATGCACAGTATTGAGGGCGAATACGTCACCATTCACACGCGTAGTGGTCATGTGTATACAGGTACTGTTTTAAATACGGAGCCCTCGGTACATGTTTTCGAAGGCGCCAGAACGCAAGAGAGAAAAATCGAGAACATGGAAATTAGATTAGATGAAGTCGTTAAATGCAAAGACGATGTGTTCGCATTGGGTATCGAAACTGGCGATTTTATAGCCTTTGATCCTCGAGCAGTTTGGACAGATACGGGCTATATTAAGTCACGACATTTAGATGACAAAGCAGGCATGGCCGCTATTCTTGGCTTGCTTGAACACTTGAAATCTTATGAGTTAACCCCAAAGTACGATCTTAAGATCATTATCTCTACTTATGAAGAGGTGGGCCATGGCGCTGCACATCTGCCATTTAGCTTCGACGAAATTATTGCCGTAGATATGGGCGCAATGGGCTCAGACCTTACCTGTACTGAACATCAGGTTTCGATTTGTCCAAAGGATTCCTCCGGTCCTTATGATTATTCCCTTACAAACGCACTCATCGCCACTGCTAAGAACAATGCTATCGATTTTGCCATCGATGTGTATCCTTACTACGGTTCCGATGTATCGGCAGCTCTTCGTGCAGGCCACGACTTTAAAGGCGCATTAATTGGACCGGGCGTTCACGCCTCGCACCATATGGAGCGCACACACATCGAAGCCATTGAGGCAACTGCAAATCTGCTTGCCACATACCTTGTATAAACACTATTGCTAATTAGCCTTATTTGAGCCCTACTAGTATAGTAATTACAATTCTGTTCAACTAACAAGGCCCCCTCACCAAGTGAGGGGGCCTATCTTTTATGTTGTAT
>CALFXQ010000338.1 GCA_937958285.1 uncultured Fusibacter sp.
GACGGGACCATCGAAAGAACCAAGATATGGTTCGAGGCCGCTGAAAAAGCCAAGAGCGATTAGGATATTGCCGGGGATTAAAAGTCCAAAGGGCTTATTTTCTTTAGAAGAGCGCATATAAAGCGCTAAGAAAACCGCACCCATGGCCAATAAGAAAAAGGAGCCATCCATTAGACCGAAGTTGCCAAGAAGTACAAATAAACCAATGGCGATAAGTATAATTCCAAATTTAGAGTTTTGCATAACTGCCTCCTTAATGTTTTGTATAGTCATAGTATGTGCCATGACCTATGTTTTGACAATAGGCTCAAGCGCTATTTAAGCCTTCTCTAAGCAATTTCTAAGAAAAGAGTGTCAAATCATTTAGTTGTAAAAAATTAGTGATATATCTTACTCAAAGTCATTCCATTTGATATACTTACTTGTAGATTGTATACACGCTTTTAGCAGTATTGCTTTTTTAAAACTGGGAGGCATTATGACGATTGGCATCTTCTATTTTTCAGGAACGGGCAACACTAAAAAGTTGATAGATTGGTTGGCCCAAGGTTTTGCCGATTTAGATGTCACGGTTAAATTTATCGATATTGCCAATTATGCAAAAAAGAGTTCACCACAGGGCGAGACAGCGAGTATGGAGCATTCATCTACTGAGAGTGCTTTGCTAGAGGCGGCCCAGTGTGATCAGCTAATTTTTGCCTATCCCGTGCAAGGCTCTATGGCGCCTATGGTGGTATGGCAGTTTGTTCAGAATTATAAAATGCTGTGGCAGGGCAAGCAAGGCGCTGTGCTAGCGACCCAGTATCTTTTTTCGGGCGATGGCGCTGCCTATCTTGCGAGAGTCTTGCGTAAATGTGGTATGACAATCAAGGCAACAGAACACTTTCGCATGCCAAACAACATAAGCGACGTGAAGCTCATACACAAATGGATAAAAAATGGCCCAGAGAACGAGAAAATCTATCGGACAACAAAGCAGCGGGCCGAACTATTTGCAGTCGATTTTGTCAAAGGCAGGCATTTGCGGGTAGGAGACCACATTTGGGGCATATTGCTTGGTGCGATTCAACGCGTGCCTTATGGTAAGATGGAACCCAAACTTGCAAAGGATGTAAAGATTCACTGCGATGTGTGTACCCATTGTGGGTTATGCGTTTCAATTTGTCCTGTGGGCAATCTAGAGATTGTCGATCAATGTGCACAACAGAAGGGGCATTGTACTATTTGCTATCGCTGCGTCAATCAATGTCCTGAGAGAGCCATTTCAATTTTGTCCAAATACAGGCCGAATAAGCAATTTAGGGGGTAACATGTTTACCATAGGAAGAGAGATAGAAAATGCCATCAACTCATTGATGAGCATTTCAGAGGAGTTTGCAAACCTACAAGCCCGCTACGATTATGCACAGCGGGATCTCAACATGCTCGAGACATTGTTTTCTGTGACGCGGTACATAGGCTCCGATACAGAGCCGCACGTTGTGATGTCCGTGCTAGAAGACAGTATAAAAGGGGTGTTTGGGGCGAGTCAGTGTCATGTGATGTTTGACTCTCAAAGAACGCATTTAAGTGTTTCAAAGTCCCTTTACGAGGTTCTAGATTACAATCAGCTCGTAAGTTCGATAACTGACATCACGCTGATTGAAGACGTGGGCAAATCTACACTGACGTTATTAGAGCAAGGGACCCTTTTATTGATTCCGCTAAAGGTGGGCGATGAACTCTATGGGTTTTTGGCTTCCTATTGGCAGTATACAAAAGAGCTCAGTGCTGCAAGTATGGTGTTTTTGCAGATTATCAGTACACAAGTCAGCATGTACCTAAAAAGCGCCCATCTTGTAAGCGAGTTTAAAGCGCTAGCTGTACTCGATCCATTAACGGGAATTTACAATCGCTCGTATTTGTCGAATATTGAGGCGACTACTGCGCCTGTATGTGGTGAGAGCATTATTATGTTCGACATCGATCGATTCAAGAGAATTAACGACACCCATGGTCATCAATATGGAGATCAGGTGTTGAGGCGATTTGCATCTATTTTAACTTCATGGTCTGCCAAATTTGCTGGCGTTGCTTTTAAATACGGCGGAGAAGAGTTTGTCATCAAATGCGAAGGGGGCTCTCACATCGCCCTAGAAATTGCCAAAGGCGTTAGAGATGAATTCAGAACCGAGATGGGCTATACCGTGAGTGCGGGTATAGCCACAGTAGGAGAATCCTGTATGGTGGCACAATACGACCACCTTATAAGACAGGCGGACGATGCCCTTTATGTCTCTAAACAGTGCGGTCGCGATCGCGTTACAGTCTCATCTCCAGATATTCAGCTCTTAAAACAATCGGGAAAATCGCTGTCACAACTCGTCTCAAGATCATTCAGAAAAATGGCGCCTACATCGCTCTTCCGCTTCAAGTTGAACGGTTCTACCGTGCTTACTAACGAGCAGTATGAGCATGTCTCCAAGGCGATGGCTGCCATGTCTAGACTCTATGATCAAGTGTTTATAACGCCATCATTAGACTGTTTGATGATCATTGATGGCCATATAGAAGTAGATGAGTTTGTGGTGAGATCATTTAAATATCTGCGCGACAACCTACCCAATTTAGACTACGACATTTATTCTCTAGAACACGCATTTAGAGAAGTTGTTGTACACAGTAGCCGTGTTTCTGAACTTTCACAGATTATTGCTGCAGAGTTGAATTTTTCTTCTGCACAGATCAATCATTTGCGACTGGCCTGCGAGTGGCACGATGTGGGCAAACTATGTACAGATCCAATGATCTATATGAAGAAAGGGCAATTAACTGAAGAGGAGTATTCGGTCATTAAGCTACATTCATGGCTGAGTTATAGTATTGCCGACACCCATCCTCTCCTGACAAAGTTTTCAGATTGGATTCTCTATCACCATGAAGATTATAATGGCAAAGGATACTTTGGCTTGAAAGGTGAGCAAATCCCCCAGGCAGCACAGATTATAAGCCTTGTAGATAAGTTTGACGCCCTTACAGAAGATCGTTGTTACCGTCCCGCCTTTACTTGGCAGCAAGCTCTTGAGATTTTGAGAAATGAAAAGTACAAGTTTAATGAGGGGCTTTTCTTGAAGTTTGAGTCTCTTGTTATAAAAATGATGCAAGAGACGGTCTTTATCGAAAGTCAGGCGATTAGTTGAGTAAGAGAACGTAGTAAGGGTAATAGTTAAACAACTTTTGAAAGGAGTTTACTATGGGCGAAAAAACAGCGACTAAGCGCTTTGGAATACTCACCGCTGGTGGAGATGCACCGGGACTCAATCCCGCAATAAGAGGCATTTGCAAAGCGGCGCATTTTAAGTATGGTATGGAGATTATCGGTATTGAGGATGGCTTTAAGGGCCTTGTTGAAGGTCGAGGGCGCTTGTTAAAACCTCAAGATTTCTCGGGAATTATTCATATGGGTGGAACCATCCTACATACGAGCAGAGAGCGCCCGTTTAAAGATCCAGAAAAAGTTAAGGCAATTATCGAAAACTACAAAAAGTGGAAGCTCGATTGTGTCGTGTGCCTAGGTGGAAATGGCACGCAAAAGCGAGCTTATGCCATGCAAGAAATGGGTTTAAACGTGCTTCATCTGCCAAAAACCATAGATAACGATGTGTTTGGTTCCGATATGTCTTTTGGTTTTCACACGGCTCTAGATGTGGCTACAGATGCCGTAGATCGCCTACATACCACTGCTGCATCTCATAAACGCGTTCTTATAGCCGAGATAATGGGGAATGCTGCTGGATGGCTCGCACTATTTGCTGGCATTGCAGGTGGCGCTGATGTGATTGTTATTCCCGAGATTCCCTACAATATTCAAGCGATTAAAAAGCATGTCGAAGAGCGCTTGAAGAGCGGTGGTTTTTCTGTAATAGTTGTGGCAGAAGGTGCAAAAGACATAGAAGAAGCTTTGCTCTCAAGAAAAGAGCTCAAGCGCCTCCGAGAAGGCCAGCAAAGTGCTGGATATCGCGTGGCGAATGCGCTAAATGCACTGGGCAATTTTGAGGCGAGGGTGTCAGTACTTGGCTATTTGCAACGTGGTGGCTCTCCTGTGGCCTACGATAGAGTATTAGCGACACAATTTGGCACAAAAGGTGCTGAGCTTCTGGCTAAAGGTGAATATGGTCGCATGGTATCTTTAAAGGGAATGGATATTGTAGATGTCGCGCTCTCTGAGGTGGCGAACAAAACCAAATACGTACCAGAAGATCATTTGGCAATTGTCTCTGCAAAGCTTGCGGGAACATGTTTTGGAGATTAATGTAACGCGTACATTTTTGTACGCGTTTTTTTACGAGAAAACGCTTCCCACTTGCCAAATTAACGTTTTTCTGTCATAGTGAATGTTAGATACTTAGAGTGTCGAATTATTATTTTACTTTAATCTTTGCATAATAACCATATATTCAACAGTAAAGGAGTCCATATGAAAGAACGTTTGACGAGAAGTCAAGTACCTACAGAAATGACTTGGGATTTATCAGCACTTTATAAATCAAATGAGGAATGGCAAAATCACTTTGAAGTCTTAAAGAACGACGTCGCACAATTAGAGGCTTACAAGGGCCGTCTTTCCGAAGGTGGCAAAACCCTGTACGAGGCACTTCTTTCTTTCGAGAATTATACAATACAAATGTATCGCTTAGGCTCCTATGCGATGTTGAATCAAGCGGTAGATGGCGTTAATACCGCCTGCCAAGAAATGAACATGAAGTTTCAGGGCATGTCTACAGCAGTAGAAGCGAAGTTGGTGTTTTTTGAGTCCGAGCTTTTAGCGCTTTCAGAAGAAGCTTTCGAGCAAAATTTTGTCGATGCACCTGAATTAGAAGTGTACAGACAGTATTTAGAGACACTGTACTCAGACAAGGCGCACCAGTTGTCACCAGAGACAGAAGAGGTTTTATCGACCTTGGGTGAAGTCACAGAGGCACCATACAGAACGTATAGTATGAGCAAGGCTGCAGATATGGTCTTTGAAGATATTCAAGATGGACAAGGCAATCCGCTTCCAAATTCCTTTGCCCTTTTTGAAGGTAAATATGAATTCTCTAAAGATGGAAAGCTCAGAGAAAACGCATATCGTTCTTTTGCAAAGACCTTAGAGCGCTATAAAAACACTTATGCAGCGGTTTATGCCACAGAGATTAAAAAACAGGTTGCCCTCAGTCGCTTAAGGGGCTATGGTTCGGTTACTGAGATGTTGCTTAAGCCTCAGAAAGTCACTTTAGAGATGTACCATAGACAAATCGACGTCATTTATAATCAATTGGCACCTCATATGCAAAAATATGCCCGCTTATTAAAAGAAGCACTAAAACTCGATCAAGTGAACTTCTGGGACCTAAAGGCGCCAATTGACACCTCTTATGATCCGCCTGCGACTATTGAAGAGGCAAAAGACACCATTTTAAAGTCACTCGCAGTGATGGGTCCAGAGTACGTTCAAATTATGGAAAAAGCATTTGACCAAAGATGGATTGACTACTCAGACAATGTGGGGAAATCTACTGGTGCATTTTGTGCCTCTCCATATGCTGCCCATCCCTATATTCTAATGACATTTAACGATAATATGCGCTGCGCATTTACTTTGACACATGAACTTGGCCATGCTGGTCACTTTTATTTAGCCAACAGAGATCAAAAGTTCTTTAATACACGTCCGTCCACCTATATGGTAGAGGCACCTTCGACAATGAACGAGATGCTGTTAGGTCGCTACTTGATGGCTTCTACTGAAGATCCAAAAATGAAAAAATGGGTAATTCTTCAGTTTATGGGCACATATTATCACAACTTTGTCACGCATCTGCTAGAGGCAGCATTTCAGCGCAAAGTCTATGATTTTGCTGAGAAAGGTGTACCATTAACTGCAAAATTGTTTTGCGATACTAAGTTAGAAGTGCTACAAGGCTTCTGGGGTGATGCGGTAAATATCGAAGCATCTGCAGGCATGACATGGATGCGCCAACCCCATTACTACATGGGACTTTATCCCTATACGTATTCTGCTGGACTCACTGCATCAACTGCTGTATCTGAGCAGATTGCAAGTGAGGGTGCACCTGCTGTAGAGCGTTGGTTAGATATGTTGAGACTTGGTGGAACTTTAAAGCCGTTAGAACTCCTAAAGGTTGCAGGTATGGACTTAAATTCAGACGAACCTGTTGAACGCGCTGTGCGCTATGTGGGTAGTCTGATCGATCAATTAGAAGCCTTGGCAGAATATTAAGAATACTTAAACAAGTGAATGAGCCATTGTGAAGCTTTGACAAATACTGTTATAATCTTTACAGAGGTCAAATCACTGTCATATGTAATTTTAAGCCTCTAGTGGATTACTTCTAGAGGCTTTTTTCTCAAAATGGGGGATGTTATGGAACACTTAAAGGCACTTCAAAGTGCATTGGAAAACAACGTGCAGCGCGTTATCGTAGGCAAATCTCATGTAATCAGACTTATTCACACTGCGATACTGTGTTCAGGGCATGTACTTTTGGAGGACATTCCTGGCACTGGAAAGACGCTTATGTCAAAGGCCTTGGCAAAATCCCTCAATGCAAGTTTTAGTCGCATTCAATTCACACCCGACCTATTGCCTTCAGATTTAACGGGGCTCAATTTTTTTAATCAACAAAAGGGCGCTTTTGAGTTTCGCAATGGGCCGCTTATGGCAAATATTGTATTAGCAGATGAAATCAATCGCGCAACGCCGAGAACACAAGCGGCACTTCTTGAGGCTATGGCAGAGCAACAGATTACTGTGGATGGCACAACATATCCATTAGAGGCACCATTTTTAGTACTTGCAACGCAAAATCCAATAGAGACTGGGGGCACCTTCCCATTGCCCGAGGCGCAGCTCGATCGCTTTTTTATGCAACTGACAATGGGATACCCAACACGAGATGAAGAGGCGTTGATACTCGAGCGATTTGAGCATGCCAACCCCATGGATATTCTCGAAGCAGTTGTAACCAAAAAACAACTTTTAGAGGCAAGAGAGTTAGTGAAACAGGTAAAGGTAACAGCCGTTGTAAGAGATTACATGCTGTCATTTGTCGATGCAACGCGCAATCACGAAATGATCGATATCGGCATTAGTCCAAGGGGAACAATGGCACTCTACAATGGCGCTAAGGCTTACGCTGCCCTCGATGGCAGAACCTTCGTGACGCCAGACGACGTTCAATCTCTGGTGGTGCCAATATTTGCCCATCGTTTAAAGTTAAGGGAAACCAATTACTTAGGTGAGCTTACAGCGCAAAACCTAATCTTAGATATCCTCAAGGCGATTGAGGTCCCCATTGAAATAAGACAGGCTCTTTAATATGCTGTATATAATTGTGATTCTAGGCCTCTTGGTATTTATTGAGGCCTTCTATAAAAAACTACCTACCCTCGCATTAAAACGCGTTGATGTAAGTAGGCAAATAAATCCAATGCGCGTGGTAGAAGGCGATGATGCGGTGTTAGAAACCACCATTGCTAATCGCAAATTACTACCTTTGCCATGGATACGCCTTCAAAGCACCGTGCCATGGCAGCTGTCGTTTAAAGATGCTAAAACCGTGCAAATTCGCAAGGATGAAGCATGCGAACACACGGTGACCTCTTCGTTGTTGTTTTATGAGCGCCTTCAAAGAAAAGATCACTTTACGGCTGTAAAGCGCGGTTACTACAAACTAGATGCTTGTTTATTTCAGACAGGAGATCTCTTTGGTTGGGTCGACACCGAAATGGTTCTCGATGCCCCGGTGCGTCTTTGGGTTCACCCCAAAGTGCGACCACTAGATCAATTGATTCAAGACACAAAGAGCTTATATGGCGAGATATCGGTTAAGCGTTGGATTGTACCAGATCCCTTGCTAATTGCTGGGGCGAGAGATTACACAAACAGAGATCCTTTTTCATCTATAGATTGGAAGGCAACTGCTAGGGCTAATCGCTTACAAGTAAAGCAATACGATTATACAGCAGACCGCGCAGTGCAAGTTTTTCTAGATACCCAGTCCCACATTACATTCTGGAAGAACATGAGAAAAGATGCTGTCGAGAAATCAGTTGAGATTGCTGCAAGTGTGATACAAGAAGCCATTCAAATTAAAGCGCCTATTGGTTTAGTCGTCAACAATCTCGCCCTCGACGGCAGTCGTTTTATGAACGTTCCACAAGGTTTGAGTTCAAGTCATAGAACGGTACTGATGGATACTCTCGCAATGGCCACCGAGTTTAGAACAGAGTGCATGGGCAAAATTATGAGCATCATGTGTAAAAATCTTGCACAGCATACGGTGATTGTTTTA
>CALFXQ010000339.1 GCA_937958285.1 uncultured Fusibacter sp.
CACTTAGAGGATGAAAATGAGCAATATAATTACTATAAACGACAGGGATAACACAACTATGCCCATCAACATAACTTTCATAATTCTACGCTCCTGCATTTTAACCTCCAATAAAAAAGCGACGTATATACTTATGAGTATACCACATCGCTCTTTTTTGTGATTGAGATTTCTATGCTTTTGGGAACCAATGTTCTGTGCGATTTGCAAACCGCACCAACATTAGCATCACTGGCACTTCTACCAACACGCCAACGATTGTCGCCAATGCCACTGGACTACCGGTTCCAAATAGTGCAATTGCTACAGCCACTGAGAGTTCAAAGAAATTGGATGCGCCGATCATTCCCGCAGGAGCTGCAATGCAATGCGGTAGCTTTAGCCATTTACTAGCGAGATAGGCCAAGGCAAAAATAAAGATAGTCTGTATCGTTAGAGGAACTGCAATCAGTAGGATATGCAGTGGATTTTGCAAAATAACCTTTCCCTGAAAGGAGAAGATGATAATGAGGGTCAACAACAAACCACCAATGGTGATGTTTTGGAACTTCGGTATAAAGTTGCTTTCAAAGTATTTTACACCCTTTGCATTTACCACAAAATGTCGTGTTAAGATTCCTGCAACCAAAGGTATGACAACAAAGAGCACAACCGACAAAATAAGCGTATCCCACGGAATTGTCACGCCGCCAATACCCAATAAAAATGCCACAATAGGTGTAAAGGCCACCAAAATAATTAAGTCGTTTGTCGCAACCTGAACGACAGTGTAGGCTGCATTGCCCTTTGTTAAATGACTCCATACAAAGACCATTGCCGTACAAGGCGCTGCACCAAGTAAAATCGCTCCCGCAAGGTAAGATTTTGCTATTTCAGGAGAAATCCATTGTTTAAAGATATAAAAGAAGAACACATATGCAATCGCAAACATCGTGAAGGGCTTAATCAGCCAATTTGTCACCCATGTTACATAGAGACCCTTTGGATTTTTACCCACATTCACCACGCTGTGAAAATCGACCTTCATCATCATGGGGTAGATCATCAGCCAGATTAAAATTGCAATGGGAATAGAGACGTTTGCATATTCAAACTGCCCTAAAAAAGTTGGAATTTGAGGCATGTACTGGCCAATAGCCACACCTGCAACCATACACAAGGCCACCCAAACGGTTAAGTACCTTTCAAAAAAAGAAATGCCTTCGAGTTTATTCTTTGTCATGAAAGCTCCTTAAACCGTATCTGAAAGAGGAAGGGTTCCCGCTTGAACTGAGGCAATTAAAGCCTCGCACTTTTGGCGAATTGTATCGCGCGTTTCTCTAAACCCATCTAATGGGCCGCCCGATGGATCTTCGAGTCCCCAGTCTTCAGAAAAGCGGTGTGGAACAAAGGGGCACTGAACGTTGCAGCCCATGGTGATGAGTATGTCTAACTCTCTAGGAATATCTGTTAGCAATTTGGGATAGTGCTTAGACATATCTACACCGAGCTCCTCCATTACCGTGACCGCCCCTGGTTTTACCTCAGGGTAGTTCTCTGTGCCCGCTGAATACACGTCGAACAAACCTGGATCGATGTGCTTAAGCATTGCTTCAGCCATTTGACTGCGACATGAGTTGTGCACGCAAACAAATGCAACCACTAATTTTTTAGACATAGATACGCTCCTTTTAATTTTTACGATAGCATTCACGAGGTGTGATGCGCGTTTTTTTGCTGATTTTCTTCGCAGCTGCATGAGGCGCTGGCCTCATTTGGGACCTCCAAGTAGAAGCTTATAAGCTCTTCTGCCTTATTTGTCCCCTCTGGGCAAAGATGATAATACGTCCATTTACCAGACTTTCTAGATGCCACCAAGCCACTCTCCAACAATATTTTCATATGGTGGCTAAGGGTGGATTGAGAGATTGTTAGTACATCTTGCAAATTACATGCACACATCTCACCCGATCTAAGCAATTGAAGAATTCTCAATCTGTTCTCATCGCAAAAGGCCTTAAAGACTTGCACTTCAAACTCAGTTGTTTTCATATTGTCCTCTTGTCACATCGATAAACGTCGATGAATCTGATGCTAGTATACCATTCACATCGACGTTTATCAATATGTCGCATAATTATTTTACTTACGTTTAACTTACCATTTTTGAGGTATATGATAAAAATCACATGCGTATCTTAAAGTGGAGGTATCTATTTATGAGAATTGTTCCGTATTTAAACTTTAATGGCAAGGCTGAAGAAGCACTGCACTTTTACTCGAAAGCCCTAGGCGGCAAAGTGTCTGACATTATGAGATTTGGAGACAATATCGCACCGGGCATGCCCGATTTTATGAAAAATTGGGTGCTACATGCCGAGTTGATCTTTAAAGACCAAGCGATATACCTCTCCGACACCTTCGAACCAGAAAAGCTTATTCTTGGAAATGGTTACACAGTGCACCTTGACTGCGATTCAGAAGAAGAACTAAATGCCCTGTTTGATGCCATGAAAGTCGATGGCGAAGTGACTATGGATGTGGCCGATACCTTTTGGGGGGCAATCTATGGCGATTTAAAAGACAAGTATGGCATTCAGTGGAGCTTTAACTATCAAAAGCCACAGCAATAATGCCTTGCCACAACCCAGTCCACAAAAAAACGCTATACTACTTTGTGTAGAGTTTTATCCATCCAATCTCAGGATAGTTAAACAATCTGAGGGGAACAATGCTATTTCCGAGACCGCGACTTACAATCATCGCGGTCTTTTCTCGTTTAAAAATACCCGCATCGTATTTAGGAAAAAGACCTTGATCTGGCGCAATCACCCCGCCGATCCACGGAAGTCTCACTTGGCCACCATGTGCGTGACCCGAAAGTACGAGGTCGGCACCTGCATTCACATAATCGTCAAAGTGCTCCGGTCTATGGCTCAGCAGAATCGTAAAGCGCGCCTCATCCTTTAATTCTTTTAACGGACGCGGAAAATCTTCGAAGGAAGACCATTCTCTTAAGTTAGGATCGTCAAGTCCAGCAATCACAAGGGACCTATTCTGCAGGTCGGTAGATGTACCGGGGGTAAAAACCTCACTTGTCCCCCTTAAGACAGTTGCTCCAGCTGCGCTAAGTTGTTCTGAAAACCCGTTAATGCCCACTTCGTCAAAGTACCACCCTTCGTGATTCCCATAACTCACATACACTTTGGCGGTCTGAGACAATGCTTCTACGAGACTTAAAGCCGGGGCGATATCGCCTCTATGTGCATCCACTAAATCTCCAGTAATCATCACAATATCTGGTTTGAGTGCTTGAACTTTTTTTATCAGTACACTCTGACTTTTGCCAAACCAAGTGCTGTGAAGATCCGACAAATGCACGATGTTTAGTGTAGGCGCATCAATAAGCTGTGTTGCACTTGAAATGCCATCTGGCCACACCTTTAAGCGGTATTCAGTAACCGTGAGCATATGATTTTGGGTATATAAAAAAGCCCCCAATACAACGAAGGCCAAGGCCAAACCGATTGACCTTTTCACAACTTTAGATTTCATAATCTTCCTCTGATGGATTCAATTTCACTCATGCGATACCTAAGACCTAAAGTGTCACAACACTTCTGAACACTTTGCTGAAGCTGTGCAGCCTTTGGCAGTGCCAGGCAGTAATCCTGTGCATAATGTTCTTGGTACTTCTTGTACATGCCTGGGAAGTGGGCACTCGATAACATCTTAAATAGCTCCCACTGTTGTTGGGAGAGCATTATTTTGTAATCGATTGCAACAAAAGTACATCCCAATTGAGGCACACTGTGTATTAGGTCGCCTACATCTTTCTCGTCGTCGTTAATAAAAGGAAGAAGCGGGCCTAAATAGACACCGACTGGAATACCGCTATTGGCGAGTAGTCTCAGCGCCTCTAATCGCGCTTGGGGCGCTGATGCACCCGGTTCGATTTTTGCAGCTGTCGCTTCTGATAAGGTGGCAATTTGCATGACCACCATGGGTCTCAAACCGTTTCGAGCCGCGCTAAGCAAGTCGATGTCCCTTGTGACCAGCGGACTCTTGGTAAAAACAACGACGTCAAATTGCTTATCGAGAAGTATGCGAATCGCTTCTCGCGTGAGTTGATAAGATGCCTCTATATGCGGGTAGGGATCGGATTCATGCCCTAGCATCACAACACCTTTTCTTCGTTTGCCAGAAACGGCCTTTTCGAGAAGTGCGTATGCGTTTTCTTTAACCCCTACTGTATCGCAACTTGAGCCCACATGGTGGCTGTATTGCCCTTGCGATGCACATGCCAAACATCCAAAACCACATCCGACATACATGTTCACATGGTAATGAACCCCAAACCAATCCGGTTGGTAGCGATAACTCGAAATCACGCCCTTGACCGGGAGTGAAACAACCTTCGGCATTAAGGTATAATCAACCATTGTAGTGCCCCTGGCAAGCGCACAGACCAGTCTCTCTCGTTGTGGATTGCGCCTTCTTCAACGACTAGGCGAATGTTTACCTCTTTGACGCCCGCGTGCTTGAGCGCTTCAACACAGGCATTAGTTCCGTCTATATACAATTGATT
>CALFXQ010000340.1 GCA_937958285.1 uncultured Fusibacter sp.
TACATGTCTAAAATAGGCATTGTAGCCGGTGACGAAAAGGGCAACTTTATGCCAAAGGCATCCACAAAAGCTGAAATAGCGGCTAAATACGGCATGGCCACAAGAGAACAAGCGATTATAATGGCATTTCGCGCTTTAGAAAAATTTAAATAGAATCAATAAATAACATCAAAAAGGACAGCGAAGGCTGTCCTTTAATGTATTGTTAAGACTTTAGGTTGAAGTGCTTTGAAAGCTCGCTGATGGTTTTTTGAATCTGAACTTGATTGATGGCATATTGAAATTTACCATCTATGGATTCAAGCTTTAACACCTTCGCGTTTGTGAGTTGATTGAGATGATAGGAAATAGTAGCGGGTGTGACGCCCAATTGATCAGCTAATGTCTTTGTGGAATTGATGCCATTGGCAACATATTGAGCTACTTGATATCGGGTTTTGTCGCCTAAGTTTTTAAAGATTTTGATATGGTCGTTAAGGGCGTCTTCTTTTAACTTTTGATGATAGGCCAAAAATACTTCAATATACTTGCCCCAAGCGACAACTGGAATTTGTGAAGAAACTTTTAATGCGATGCTATATGGCTGAAAGTAACTAATATAGAGCATCAGATTTCCACTGGGCAAGATTTCGTCATCGAGAATACCATCGGTGAGGACGTGCATTGGCTTGGGGCCATTTGTAGTGAGTTTTTCAACGAGTGCATTTAAATCACTTTGAATTTGTGCTTTGAAAGGTTCAAAATACTGATTAAAGAGGGGTTCTAGTTGAGTCATCAATCCGTAGTAGCGCTGGAGTTCTTCTTTTGGCGACTGTGAAATTTGCAGCAGTCGCCATTTCATCTCTTTAGAATAGTCGCTACTGTTTAGCCAACTCATAAGCAGGGACATATCTGTAGACATAGCCTCTGCTTCGCTTTGAAGGTTTTCTTGATGTGTGGTAAAGAGACCTCGACTTAGGGCCGCATACAAGAGACCGGTGAGTAATTTGTCTGTCGAAAGGGCATCAAGGCGCTTAAGATAATCAAAGAGCGAATGGTCTGTATGTGCATCTAATGGAAAAGCACTTGATAAGAGTGTGAATATGTTGATTTCATCATCTATATAGAATTCTCTAATTAGGGCATGGTGTTTTTTTAACTGGGACTGAAGTTCTGCAAGTTGCTGAAAATCGTGGCCATCAAATAGCGGTAAGTCTTCTTTTTCGCAATCCGCAAGGAATTCTTCTTTGTTAAAATAAAACACTTGGGGCATATGAGCGAATTCCCAGATGCAATTGAGTTGAATATCGGTTATAAAGTGATGCATACCGTCCTCCTATGCTACCGGTTCTGATGCGGTTATTGTATCATGGGCAATATCATTTGCAAGGGGTTTTGTTGCATCGAGAAGGGGTTTGCCAAAATAGGCGAGTGCAGCGAGAACAATTACAGCTGCAGATATGAAAATCGGGTACTCGGGCAAGTTGTCGAAGGCATACCCTGCGGCCATTTGTCCAATGGGAATTGCCACCATTAAGCCCATATTCATCACCGACCCAGTGCGACCCATATATTGTTTGGGTACAAGGCTATCGAATAGGGTGCCAATGGCAATGTTACATAAGCCTACCACCATGCCAATGACAAAGTTGATGGCAATTAGAAGGATAAAGGGAATCCAATTGCTCGCAAAGAGCCCGCTGTGCCACAAAACAGGCACAAGACCAATTGAGCCGATCAGTAGCGCGACAAGAAAAAACGTGCCTAAAGTGAGGCGACCCACATTTATTTTCTTTGCAAAGGGCGCTAAAAACATAGGGCCCGTCAACATAGAGAGGGAAAGCAAGGTACTAAAGAGACCAAATTGAAAGTCTGAGCCTTTTAGTGTTTCTTTGACCACTAAGGTGAGTCCAACGCTAAAAATGGGACTAAGTGAGAAGTTTAGGATCATTCCCAAGCCGATAATCACTTGAATGGCCTTGTGGGTCTTGATAATGGAAAGACCATCCTTGAAGTCCAAAAAGAAGTTTTTCAGGTTGATTGCATCGGGCCTTTTATTGGTCTTTGGAATTGCAATGCGCATTTGGTTGATGGCACAGACTATAAAACTAAGGGCATTAAAAATCATAATTGGGAGCAGACCAAAGGCACCAAAGAGTGTTGCCGCAATTAATGGAGATAGCATACTGCCAAGACTTTGAATAATTGACCTAATGGTATTGGCGTCGAATAGCTGTTCTTTCTCTACGATGCTTGGCGCGACAGCAGACATGGCCGAGCCATAAAATATCTCCACAGCTTCTAGCACTAATATCATTATGTAGACCTGTGGGATTGACAGTGCCCCTTGGAAAAAGAACAATAGGGCAAAACTTCCAACAAAGGCCCCGTTTGCTAGGTTTAATGCGATGATGCTGGTTTTTCTGTCAAACCAGTCTCCAAAAACGCCAGCAACCGGAGAGAGTAACAGACGCGGCAATACCGAAATGGCGAGCATACTCGCAAAGATGGTCGCTGACTGAGTTACCGCTAAAATGTAAAGTGAGAGGGCAAATTGTTGCATATTGCTGCCGATGAGCGATACGGCACTGCCGAAAATCAATGCTGCAAAATTCTTGTTTTTCAGTAATTTAAAGTTCATAAGAACCTCCCTATCTCTTTTGATAGTTATATCATAGCACTAAAATTCATCGTCGTCTATATTAAAATTAGATACTCATCTAATTTTAATACAAAAGTATTTTGATTGAGGCATACAAAAAATGACATTAAGGTGATTCACTTAGTGTCATTTTTGCTATAATGCAATTATAGGTTGAATTCACTTATATTTTTAAGGACTAATTCGAGAATACTAAATCAAGGA
>CALFXQ010000341.1 GCA_937958285.1 uncultured Fusibacter sp.
CAGCCAATTCTTCATTACTCACTCACCACAGCCGCACCTTGACGGGAAGTACACCTTATTCGGCGCGGTAACCGAAGGATTTGAAGTTGTTGATAAAATTCAGGCGGGTGATAAGATTGAGAACATAACATTTTCATCCGAATAGTACTATTATTAGCGATAATGAATTGATGAATAAAATATGGCCAAAAAACAAAAAACAACAGACACACTAAATTTAGATTCCATACTGTTTAATTGCAGGGAATATTTACGAAGTAATGCATCACTGAACGATAAAAGAGACTTGCTTTTAACACTGGTCTTCTTGCGTTTTATAGGCGAAAAGTTTGAAAACGCCCAGAATGAAATGAGGCAAGAATGTCTCAAACAGGGAATTACAGATGAAGTTGTAATAAGTTCGTTTTTGAATAGCCCAAGCCGTTACAAAGGGATAGCTTTTGTTCCGGAAAAATCACGCTGGACCATGATTATTGATCAGCCTGCATCGAAGTTAAATGCTACACTTGATGATGCTATACAGGAACTTGAAAATAGTGGTGATGCATTAAAAGGATGTGTTCGATTAGGATTGTTTACATCAATAAACCTCGAAGCAAACGTTATTAAAAAGGTTGTAGACGAGGTAAATAAAATCTCGCACAAGACTTTTGGCGAAGAGAAAGATCTAATTGGTCGTGTGTATGAGTACTTCCTCAAGTCTTTTGCTGTGAATGCGACAAAGGAAGAGGGCGAGTTCTATACGCCACACGATGTAGTTGAGCTTATAGCAGCTTTTGTTGAGCCATTTGATGGAACGCTTTATGACCCTTGTTGTGGCTCGGGGGGTATGTTTATACAGTGTGCAAAGTATGTAGAAGCAAAGCAAGGGGATATTAAAATGGTGAATGTGTATGGTCAGGAGAGAGACCCTGCAACCTATCGCCTTGCTAAGATGAATCTTGCTATGCGAGGTATTTCACATCATTTAGGAGAAAAAAATGCCGATATTTTTTCAAATGATTTACATAAAGGTTTGACCTTCGATTATATCATGGCTAATCCGCCTTTTAACCTTAAGAAATGGTATGACATTTCATTGAGCAAAGATAGTCGTTGGGCAGACTACTCCATACCACCAGAGGGCAATGCCAACTATGCCTGGATATTGCATATGCTTTCGAAGTTGAAGGCGGGTAAAGGTG
>CALFXQ010000342.1 GCA_937958285.1 uncultured Fusibacter sp.
GCCTATCGTTAAGATAAGTTCGTGTTTTTTTATTTCAAGGTGATATCGAGTACCTTTGTTAGATAAGAAAAGGCGTGCAATACTTTTTCTAGCTCTTCTGGGCTTACATGGCTAAAGGCCTTCGAAAAAATCTTAGCCATTTCACCTTTTGCTAAATCTAGCAATGCGTTTCCAGCATCGGTTGTAGAAATCCACACACAGCGCTTATCTGTAGCGTCGACTTCTTTCTTTATAAGGCCAAGTGCTTTGAGATGTCTCAGTTCCCGTGAAGTATTAGGCAGTGTTAAGTTTAGACAATCCGAGATTTCTCCAGGGGTCTTCTTTGTTGTAGGCGAGAAGATGAGAAGCAGTCTGTATTGGAGCGGTGTTAAGACATCCGGCTTTGTCTTTAAAATGAGATCACCCTCTAACTTTCCATACACATGAGCAAATGCAACGATATACTCCTCAAAGTTCATAGTGCCCTCCCCTTTTCAACCGACTTTATAATCATTATAAAATAGAAGTTTGCATTTGACAATAAAAATAGTAATCATAAGACAATTATCTCTTGACAAGTTTGAAGTAGAGGGGTACATTATATATACACACAATGTTCATTTGATAATAATCAATAGATATTAATCAATAGATATTAATCAATAGATATTAATCATCAGACAACTTTTGAAGGAGGATTTATGAATACTTTAGTCATTTATACACATCCCAATCACCATTCGCTCAATTACGGGCTCCTGGAAACGGTCACAGAAACCCTCAGCAAGAACAATCAGAAATTTGAAGTTCTGGATTTATATCAAGAAGCCTTCGATCCAGTTTTAGTGTTTAACAAGGAAGTCAAACGCTCCGAGATGTACAAAGATCCCTACATGTCACCTTATCGCGATGCCATTAAGCGCGCGGATCGCATTATACTCATCTACCCCATCTTTTGGGGCAGACCACCGGCCATGCTTCTCGGCTTCATAGACCGCCTTTTTGCATCAAACTTTGCCTATCAAGATAATGGTGGCTTGCTTCCTACAGGTTTACTCAAGGGAAAAGAGGCGATCGTTATTAGTACCATGAAAGGGCCAAAGCACTACCTTCGCTTTTGGCTCAACAACGCCCATCAAGTTCTTATGCGACGCGCGCTCTTTAGTTTTGTTGGCATCAATAAAGTCAAATTCTTCGAATTCGGCGGCATTGAAGGAAAAACACCCACCGAATTAAAAAATCGCAACAAGGCCTTTCAAAAAATCCGTGCCTATTTTAGCTAAACCTATGTTAAAATGGTGCACGAGGTGACACCATGAATCGTACATTAGAACGCGAGAAGCGTTATTATAGTTGGAATCAACACTTGAGGGATACCTTCGGTGAAAAGGTCTTTAAAGTTGCATTAGACGGCGGTTTTACTTGTCCTAATAGAGATGGCACCATAGGCTTTGGCGGATGTACCTTTTGCTCAGAGCGAGGCTCTGGCGACTACGCTCAAAGTAACATCGACGACCTTTCGACTCAAATCAATAAAGGCATTGCCATGATGCAGAGAAAGTGGCCGAAGGCAAATAAGGCCATCGGCTATTTTCAGAACTTCACCAACACCTATGCCCCTGTCGAACACTTAAAAAAGCAATATGAGACGGTATTGGCACATCCCAGTGTTGTGGGATTAATGATTGGCACGCGTCCAGATTGTCTTGAAGAGGCCGTCCTCGACTATTTGGGCGAACTCAATCAGCGCACATACCTTTGGGTAGAACTCGGTCTTCAAACCGCTCACGACTCTACCGCCCACGATTTCAACCGCGGTTACCCCTATGCGCGTTTTGTAAACAGCGTACACGCCCTTCGCGCGCGTGGCATAAAGGTGTGTGTGCATATAATCAACGGTCTACCTGGAGAAACCAGCGATATGATGTTGTCTACGGTGAAACAAGTCCTCGCCGACACGCAAATTCAGGGCGTAAAACTCCATCTGCTACATCTGATGAAAAACACACCCATGGTCGAAGACTTAAATACCGGAAAACTCGTTTTGATGGCGCAAGAGGCTTATATCGATGTGTTATGCGAGCAACTGGCAATGCTTCCTAAGCACATTGTCATTCATCGTTTAACGGGAGATGCACCGCGAGAATCCTTAATTGGACCTATGTGGAGCCTAAAAAAATGGGAAGTTTTAAATGCCATCGATCAGGCGATGATCGATAAGAACTATGTGCAGGGTTGCAAGGCGAAAATCTGATACACAATTTTAAAAAGCACCTCTTGACCGTGTTCGCAACGTGTCAGGAGGTGCTTTTTCGTCTACAATTTGCCTTAAAAGGCATTAGCCAATCTTTGTTTTACCACCCATATACATTCGGAGCGGCTCAGGAATGTTCACTGTGCCATCTTCGTTTAGGTTGTTCTCTAAGAATGCGATAAGCATGCGCGGAGGCGCAACCACGGTATTGTTAAGGGTGTGCGGGAAGTACTTGTTGTTCTCTTCGTCTCTGATGCGGATTCCCAGCCGTCTAGATTGAGCATCACCTAAATTTGAGCAACTTCCCACTTCAAAGTACTTTTGCTGTCTGGGCGACCATGCTTCTACATCGACGCTTTTGACTTTTAAATCGGCCAAATCGCCAGAGCAACACTCCAAGGTGCGCACTGGAATATCGAGGGTCCTAAAGAAATCTACGGTATGTTGCCATAGTTTTTCAAACCACGCTTTGCTATCTTCTGGTTTGCACACTACGATCATCTCTTGTTTTTCGAACTGGTGAATGCGATAAACGCCGCGCTCCTCGATGCCATGGGCGCCGACTTCTTTTCTAAAACACGGTGAATAGCTTGTAAGTGCTTGCGGTAACTCAGATTCCGGCGATAGCGTATCGATGAATTTGCCAATCATAGAGTGTTCACTCGTTCCAATGAGGTACAAGTCTTCACCTTCGATTTTGTACATCATATTGTCGCGTTCTGCAAAGCTCATAACGCCAGACACCACATCCCCGCGAATCATAAAGGGTGGAATATAGTATTCAAAACCCCTGTCGATCATAAAATCCCTTGCATAAGAGAGCACTGCAGAGTGGAGTCTTGCCACATCGCCTTTAAAGTAATAAAAGCCATTGCCACTTGTCTTTCTCGCACTTTCTAAGTCGATGCCCTTTAAGCGCTCCATAATTTCTACGTGATAAGGAATTTCAAAACTAGGAACCACTGGCTCTCCGTACTTTTGTACCTCGACGTTTTCGCTATCGTCTTTTCCAATTGGCACGGTATCGTCGATAATATTTGGAAGCACCATCATGCGGTCTTTTATTTCTTTGGCTAAGTCCACTTCTTGTTGTTCGAGCACCAAGAGTTCTTCAGCAACTTGAGCCACTTGGCCTTTAATCACTTCTGCTTCTTCTTTCTTTCCTGCTTTCATCAAGCCGCCAATATCTCGGCTCAAGCTGTTCCTCATGCTTCTAAGGTCTCCTGCCCGTGTTACCGCTGCTCTTAGGCGTTCATCGAGTTCGATCACTTCGTCTACTAATGGCAGCTTTGCATCTTGGAACTTCTTTTGAATATTTGCCTTAACCACTTCAGGATTTGCCCTGACCCATTTAATATCTAACATATGCTTCCATCCTTTCGTCAAAAAATCAAAAACTCCGTCCCTATAAAAACAGGGACGGAGTAACCGCGTTGCCACCCAAATTGCCGATTACTCGGCCTCTCGCTTATGCTGTAAAGGGCATACCCTTTGGCTTTCACCAATTGCTCCCAAAGTGGACAGATAATACGAAGACATTGGCTTGCACCTACCGCCAACTCTCTAAAGACCCATATTTATCTTAGCTCTGCTCATCGCAATGCTTTTTTAATTAATCCTATTCTACATCGGAATGGTAAAAATGAAAAGGACTATTTGATGTAAAAGTCTAATGTGTCTGTGTCGATTGTCGCCGTTAAGCCATAGGGCAAGCACATCATGGGTTGATTGTGTCCGAAAGACATATTGGCTAAAATCGGAAGCTGTTCTAGACCTTCTTCCTTTAATACCTTTAACAACATCTGATGGTAGGCCTCTTGATGCACGCCTTGATATGGCTTTGCAAAAAGGATTCCATTGATGCGCTTTAAAATGCCCATAGCGGCGTAATTCCTCATCCAGTACAAGAGCCATTCCGGCTGAGGCATTTCTTCTGAGGTCTCAAGAAAAAGCAGGGCATTGTCGAATGCGCCTAAATCGGGCCATATAGTGGTGCCCTTGATCATTTCCATGACCTCGATACACCCGCCAATGAGATGCCCAGAAATTTTGCCGCGGCCATGACCACTGAGCAGCTGGCCTCCGGTATTGGGCACAAGTTGTTTTTCGATAGAAGCATTTTCTATTAGCCACTCCAGCCTTTCCCCCGTCCACATGGTAGCTTGTGGCACTTGGCCAATGGGCCCCTTAGACATCAGTACTTTTTCGAACCAGTGGCGCGTGTAGTCAAAGAGCGCCACATTTTCGCCGAATTCCGCGAGGATGGATGGACCGTAAACACTAGAAATTCCGGCTTTCATGCACATAAAATGGGTCACCGTACTATCTGAATAACCGAGAAAGGGCTTGGGGTTTTTAGCCATCACATCAAAGTCGATATAGGGGAGCATGCGGATGCTGTCGTCGCCGCCTATGCAGCTAAAGATCCCCTTGATCTGTGGATTTTTAAAGGCATCCATTAAATCTTTGGCGCGAAGCTCTGGGTGGTTGTAAACAAATTCTGAGCCCATAAGGGTATGGGGCATTTCGACCACATTAAATCCGTATAGCGACTGAAGCCTCTGTTTAGCTACATTGTAGCGCCACAGTAGCTGGGGGTCTCCTGCACCGCCCCAAGATAAACTCACGGTGGCGATGGTGTCTCCTGCCTTTAACGGCGCTCCAAAGCGTAGTTGCATATTGTTTTTATTGCGCATATTAAATCACCTCACAAAACATTGCCAGCATTTCTCGATGGGTGCCTGGCACTCTTACGGGCAATGCATCTAATGGGTAAAACTGCAGCTTTAAGCTCTCTTCGCCGTCGGCAATCAGTTCCCCTCCCTTGTACAGAGCACTAAAGACCACCGTCATAAAATAGGCTTGGTGCCCATTGGCCAAGTGCATGTAGGTCTGAGGCCCCGAATTAGTGCCGACGAGCTTTAAGTCTTCTCTTTTAAGCACGAGGCCGGACTCCTCGAAAACCTCCCGTATGCCCGTCTCCTCAAAGCTCTCCCCCAGCTCACATATACCTCCCAAAAGCCCCCAAAGCTCGGATGCCTCGTGGCGCTTCTGAAGTAGCACGCGCCCCATCCCGTCGTGAACCACCACCGTTACACCCGTTAAATTGAGTGGTCCCTGACCAAACCCCTTTCGAATGTAGTGCACATAATCATTCAGATTCAAGGTGTAAATTAGCTGCTCAGCACCAAAGCGCTGGACAGATCGCGCTGCAGTAAAACCCAATCGCTCCAGCAACTTGCAAGAAGGCATGTTGGCCCGCTGTGTCTCTGCCACCAACGCCTCTAGCCCATAAACACATCTGCAGTGGTCCACGACCCTAGAGAGTGCTTCGAGTGCATAACCTTTGCCCCAGGCAAGTTCTGCAAACACATAAGAAATCTCGAGAGCCGAAGCCTCGTGATGCTGATCAAGGCTCACCGAGCCGAGAAAAGCGCCCTCAAGGTCTAAAACCGCCCAGTATAGCCCTGTAGAAGCGCCAACTCCAAGAGCTTGGCGCACAAAGGCATCTGTAGCCTCTGACTCTGTTTTCACCCCCCCGAGAAAGGCGCGTACTGTCGGCGTATTGAGCCTCTCTACAGCCATAAGCACATGTTCTGGCCCAAAGGGCACAATTGTAAGGCGATCGGTTTTTAAGATTTCTTCTTTCGTTTGAGGTCCATTCTGCTGTGGTACCTTGAGCCGCGCCGCGCGGCTAAGACGCATAGGCGCTGCAGCGGTTCTCACCATATTTTTAAGGGTCTTAATCCCCTCGACAAAATCGTTTTTGTAATTGGCAAATGCTGCTAATGGCTCGATGATGTAGCCTGCATCCATGTAAAGGCCAATGGCAGCCACACTCCAATTCTGAGTGTGCAAATATACATCTCTATCGCCTTCCAAAGCTACCATTCTCCTCACGCCTTCTTGTATCAGCGCACGACCTAAACCGAGTCCCTGATAACTCGGTAAAACCGCCACCCAATGCATGGAAGGTTCGTAGACAGGAAATTCATGCCACCAATTAGTAAGGGTTGCCACTAAGGCGCCCTCTGCGCTTTTAATAAAAAACATCCTCTCAGCTAGTGCTGTCTGATGGATTAAATAGTGGGTATTAAGATACTCAGTTGCCTCCACTAGATTATCGAACTCCAGCACTTCTACCAGAATCTCTGCCCAAGCCCGGTGAAAAGACGCTGCATTTTCTTCTGTGCTAAAGCTGTAATCCACAAAGGTAAATCCTTCTGGCAACTGTGGCTTTTCAGGAATTTTAACTCCCTGTGGCCTTCTCATGACTATATTGTAGTAAGGCATCGATTTATCTAGCATTTTTCCCCCCACATTCTTTAGAATAATTATACGACATTCCGCTTTGCTTGTAATAATTTGTAAAAACCCCTGCTTCATAGTGTAAAGGAGGTTGAAATGAACATCTCTACAGAGACACTGAATTGGCTTATGGCTGGTGACCCCGCAATCGGCAGACTCACCTCTAAGTATTTGCTAAAGATGCCAATGCCCTATACAGAAGATGGACTTATTTCCACGCTACTAAGCAAATTTGATGCCCAATCTGGCCAATGGGGCGGCGGTGTCTACTCACCCAAGTGGATTTCCACGCACTACACTCTGCTAGATCTCAAATCTCTTGAAATTCATCCCCATCACCCCGCTTTTCAGCGCGGTCTTCAAACTCTGCTAAAAGACTATTGGCACCCCTCCGGAAGGCCAAACAAAGGTGTCGGCCAAGATCACTGCGTCCTCGCCATGGCCGTGGATCTCATGGCCTATGGCAAGCTAAGAGACCCGAGACTTCACGAGATGGTGGGCTATCTGCTTGATCATACCCAGCCCGACGGCGGTTGGAATTGTAACTGGAATAGCAAAAGTAACCCATCGCAAAAAAGCTCCCTTCATACAACCTTAACCTTTTTAGAGGCCATGTCCACCTATCTTGACGAAACTGCTACTGACCCGAGTTTTGCACCACTTGATCTCCTTGCACGTGTTCGCGATGCCATTCCAAAGGGACAGGATTTTATTCTTAACAAACAAGTGTTTCTTAAAGAATCAACGGGTGAGGTGATTGACGAAAAATTTCTAATTCCTCACTTTCCAACACGTTGGAAATACGACTATTTAAGGGCGCTTGTGTATTTTTCAAGGGTAGGACTCCTAACAGACACTCGCCTAGACCAAGCACTCGCCCATTTGCTCAGGCAACTAAAACAGGAAAAAATGCCCAAAGGCAATATGTATACCGGATTAATCCATGCACGATTTGAAAGCCCAGATT
>CALFXQ010000343.1 GCA_937958285.1 uncultured Fusibacter sp.
CTAATTAAGCTCATTCAGTGGATTACTCACCACATACAAACAACAGATCAAAAGTACAGCACATTCCTGATGAATGCCCTCACCAATCGCCCATAAAGAAAAAGCCTTTTCTTATCGAAAAGGCTTTTTTTATGCTTATCTCTATACACGTGTTAACTCTCAACTGTCAAATACATGGGCACTGTAATCATAAACTTTACACCATACCCCACTTCACTATCGACATGTAAGGTGCCACTAAGAGTCTGGGTTACTAGATTGTGTGTGATGTACATGCCGAGTCCACTATTTCCTCCACTTCTTCTGGTCGTGAAAAAAGGATCGAACATATGCTCCTGAACTTCTTTAGCTATGCCATTGCCATTGTCATGATATAGAATTCTTACAAGCTCACCTTCTGCCCATCCTTGAATGGTTATCACGCCTGCCTGATCCTCTTTAAAGGCATGATGCATGGAATTCATTATTAAGTTGGTGAAAATCTGATTGAAAGCACCGGCAAAACTCACTAAGATTAATTGCTTGTCTACTTTATTCACAATTTCAACTTTACGATACTTGTATGTCGGTTTAAGGCTAGTTATAACATTCTCCACTTCTTGATACAACTGCATCGTGGCCAACTCGTTAATATTTTGATTTGTAGAAACAGCCTTAAACTGGGTCACTAAATCCGCCGCACGCTTTAAATTGTGATTTAACACACCAGTTGCATCTGTTAATGATTGAATATCTTGTTCTAATCGCGTGGCAGACAATGCCTTATCGCGATAGGCCAGGGTAAGATCTTCAATAAGCTTTTCGATATAAGATGCTGTGGTTACACCTACGCCTAATGGGGTGTTTATTTCGTGTGCAATACCTGCGACAAGCGAACCAAGGGAGGCAATTTTTTCTTTCTCTAAAATATACTTATACTGCTGCTGAATTTCTTGATATTGAGAGGTGACCACTTCTTCGAGCAAAAGATTTTTTTGACGAAAGACTTCAGTGATCGTTACAAAGGCTCTCGACATATCGCCCATCTCATCCAAACGTCTAGCATAAACATATGGTGGTTCTTCTTCTAAATTTCCGCTGGCAATTGCATTGGCATAGTTATTAAGAGCCTCAATAGGTGTAAGTTTAGCAGTGATAACCTTATTTATGACAACGCTTATAAACGCAATAAACATAATTGAGCTGGTGATTAAAATTGCCATAAAACCTATAAGATCATTTCTTTGCTCTCGATAATTTACAAGACAAAAAATTGTCCATCCTAACGGTGTTACACGCTTATGAAACACGTAATACTTTTCTTCATCGATGGTCATAACAACGGGTTTATCTTTTG
>CALFXQ010000344.1 GCA_937958285.1 uncultured Fusibacter sp.
ACAAGAGACTGAGACCATCGTGATGAGCCCAGAATCCATTGTGGGAAGACCCCCTACACTTTGTGCGGGATGTCCACATCGCGGCTTCTTCTACGCCCTTACAAAGAAACGCAACATTATGATTACAGGCGACATTGGCTGCTATACATTAGGTGCAGCAGAGCCCCTCAATCAAATAGACACAGTTATCGCCATGGGCGCATCTATTTCTATGGGACACGGCGCAGCACAAGCTTACGCTAAAAACAACGTAGATAAAAAAGTCGTCACGGTGATTGGCGACTCCACATTCTTCCACACAGGTGTAAACTCGCTAATTGGCTCTGTGTACAATCGTTCAAATACAGTAAATGTCATATTGGATAATCGCATTACGGGCATGACTGGCCATCAAGAAAACCCAGGTTCTGGCTTTACGCTGATGGGTACACCAGCTAAGGAAATCGACATACCAGCGCTCTGTAAGGCCATCGGCGTGGAGCATATTGTGAATGTCAATCCACTAAGACTTGACGAAGTAGGCAAAGCACTCGACGAAGCCTTTGCATTTGAAGGACCATCGGTTATTATTACGCGCTGGCCTTGCGTGCTAAAAAAATTCACACCTCAAGATTTGGCTGAGTTTAACTTAACGCCAAGTCACTGCCATGTCATCGAAGAAAAATGCCGTGGATGCCGCGTTTGTACGCGCACGGGTTGCCCATCTATTAGCTTTAACAAAGAGACCAAACTCGCCTCAATCGATCCTAATATGTGCGTAGGCTGTGAGGTTTGCTTACAAGCATGTCCATTCGACGCGATTGAAAAGGCAGGTAATTAAGATGCAAAAGACGACTAATATTTTACTTTCAGGTGTGGGTGGCCAAGGTATTATTCTCGCCAGCAAAATTCTCGCCACAGGTCTTATGAATCATGGCTACGATGTAAAGATGTCAGAGGTTCACGGGATGGCTCAGCGCGGCGGTTCTGTGACCACGCAGGTGCGATTTGGCGAAAAGGTTTACTCGCCCATCATTGGCAATGGCCAAGCCGATGTCTTGATAGCCTTTGAAGAAATGGAAACTGCCAAGTGGATGAATTACGTAAAACCAGAAGGAACGGTAATTATCAACACTTTCCGCATTCCATCTGCGCCAATTCTCATAGGAAAAGCGGATTATCCAGAGGGTGTTGTCAAAGAAATTAGCGAGAAGGTTCAAGATACACGCGTTCTCGATGCTGCAAAACTCGCAGAAGAATTAGGCAATATTAAGGCCATGAATGTGATTATGGTCGGCGCCTTAATCAAAGGCCTTGGTCTTACAGAAATCGACTGGGAGCAAGTTATACGCGCCCTTGTAAAGGAGAAATTTGTAGACCTCAATCTCAAGGCATTCCGCATGGGTTTTGATGCGGTACACGTTCTTTAATGCACCTGCCCCTAGTCTGTGATTTTTCACACTAGGGGCTTTGCCTTTTTTTGAGTGGTACGAAGGGACGTAAAAGTGCGTTGACCCAGACCCTTTTTTAAGGGATAATTGGAGGGGAAAACAACGTGCAGTGTATCCAAGAATCGGGTACTCTAGGCAAATACTTATCTATGCGAGGGGCATTATGAAATATTTTATTGTAACGGGTAGCAATCGAGGTTTAGGTTTTAACCTAGTTGAGCAACTGCTTCAACCTGAGCATTGCGTAATTGCCATTGCGAGAAGTCACCCAGATATACAAAGCGAAGAAGCGATTAAAAATGGCGCAAAGCTCGTTAAAATCACTGCGGGTTTGGCGGATACAAACGACATAAAAAGAGCCTCAGAAGAGGCAGTGCTGGCCATTTTAGAAGATGCCACGGCGGTTTATTTAATCAATAACGCAGCGACCTTTCAACCGGCGGGTCTTGCGGAGTCAATGATGGCAGAACAGGTCAGTGAGGCGTTTAATTTGAATGTAGTCGCACCAACGGTCTTAACGGCGGCGATTATTGGAAAGTTTCAGGACGCGCCATTTGTAAAGCGCATCGTCAATTTGTCTTCGGGAGCAGGTAAACGCCCGATAGAAGGCTGGAGCGTATACTGCGCGACTAAAGCGGCCATTGACTTGTATACCCAAACGGTGGGCAAAGAGCAAGACTTAAAGGCAAAGCAGGCAAGTGCTGCGGGAAGAGCCTTCTATCCAGTTGAGATTACGGCATTTTCGCCTGGGGTTATCGATACAGGTTTTCAGGAGCAGGTGAGATTGCTCGATGCAAAGGATTTTCCAAACATCGCACAATTTCACGCTTTAAAGAATCAGGGGCAACTTAGAAGTCCAGAAACAGTGGCTTCTTCTATTATTTCTCTTTTGCTGGGCAGTGGGTTTGAGCAGGGTGGCCTACAAGACATTAAACAATTCGACGCGCAGTGAGGTGTGGGTGTGCAACTTTACTTTAGCAATCGTAGCTTTTGGGCGGCTTTATGCCTGATGTGTGCCGTATTAGGTTGCCTCTTATTTGCACTTATGGTGGCGCTTTTACCTGTTTGGCCCATGGCGCTCATGCTCTTTTTTAGCGTTATAGCCATGGGGTATCTCGGCTATGTGTTTTTTAACTTGCCTGAGCGCATTTTTTTAGAGGTTTGGGAGGGGCAGATAAAGGTAAACCGCATCCTCTCGTCTAAACACGATCTCGTGGTGATAAAAGACATTAAACACTTGCAACACTTAGGGCATCGCATGCGTTTTATCATGGCAGATGCATCGACTTTTTCTCTGCATCTCAATTACTTGAGCAATGAAGATATTAAGCGCCTTTTTATTTTCTTTAAGTTTGTGCCAAGTGGTGCTAAAAAAATGTTGTAAGCCTAGAGGTCGCACAAAATAGATTCAGACATATAAAGACAATTATAGGGTGCTACCATTGGGCCAATAATTGTCTTTTGTTTTTTTGTTAGGGCAAGAGGTGCTGCTATGCTTCGTATAAGGGGTTTATGCATAACTTGCATAAAGTGATAAACAATTTTGAAAGCGATTTCCTGTGATATATCTGGATAAAACGGTTCCCATGTGGTATATTAACTCTTGATGTCTGGCGACTAAAGTCAAATATCAATTGGTAATGCATGATTCAGTGTGAATTAGAATTAGTGCTTGCATTTAAACTGAGTTTTGCTATAATACTCGTCAAAGGTATATTTATTCATCTAATTGAATAAATGGTCGGTGTGTCAAAAGTCGAAGGTCGATTGCCAGTTTAATGGCCAATTCGCATTTTGATTGCTAGCCATAGTTAAACTTTTTGAGTTTCAACATTAACACTGCACGAGAGGCAGAGATATTGAAAGGAGAAAGCATATGAAGGGTTATTTATTGTTGGAAGACGGGACTTACTTTGAAGGTCAACTGATGGGCGCATCGATTCATGCACTGGGTGAGGTGGTTTTTAACACGGGCATGACGGGCTATCAGGAGATTTTAACAGACCCCTCCTACTACAAGCAAATTGTAGTGATGGCTTACCCAATGATGGGAAATTACGGCATAAATCTCAATGATTTTCAGTCGGACCGCGCTTTTGTTTCTGGTTTTGTGGTGAGTCATCTCAGCGGTGATTACTCGAATCCCGAAGCAACGCAAAGCTTGGATCAATACTTAAAAGCTCAGGGCATTACGTGTCTCACTGGCGTCGATACCCGAGCGCTAATTAAAAAAATAAGAACGACGGGTGCGTGTATGGGGAAAATAGTCACTTCTCTAGACGATGCAGCACTTCACGTCTTCGATATAAAGACAACTCAATTTCACGCGATCGCCCATGAGGTGAGCACAACTGAAATTCTAGAAGTAGCGAAAGGCTACCCACATGTGGCCGTCATGGACTTTGGCGTCAAGCGTGGTATTATCGACTCTTTAGTCAATAAGGGGTGTGGCGTAACGGTGTTTCCTTCCCGCACACTTCCCAGCGTGATTGAAGCGCATCAACCCGATGCGGTGCTGCTTTCAAACGGGCCAGGAAATCCAGAAGATATGCTTGAGGGGATCTACTGCGCCAAGTATTTTAGCGGCAAGCTGCCACTCTTTGGCATATGCCTAGGCCATCAGATTATTGCCCTTGCCCACGGTGCAAAGACAGAGAAGATGAAATTTGGCCACCGAGGTACAAATCATCCCATTAAAGATTTGGCGCGAAAGACGATGAGCATCACCTCACAGAATCACGGCTATCACATCGTGCCTGAGAGTATGCCAAGTGCGCTGATTAAAACTCAGATCAATCTCAATGATGGCACGATTGAAGGCATTAAGCATGTGGATTTGCCGGTGGTGAGTGTACAGTATCACCCAGAGGCATACCCAGGACCACAAGACTCCCATTACTTTTTCGATGACCTCATTAAGCTCACGAAAGGTTTTCAGGAGGCTCCCGCATGTTAAAGGTTTTTGTAATAGGCTCTGGTCCCATTGTGATTGGCCAAGCTGCCGAGTTTGATTACTCGGGAACACAGGCAATAAAGGCTTTAAAAGAAGACGGGTACCAGGTGGTACTATTAAATAACAATCCTGCGACCATTATGACGGATTTAGAGCTCGCGGATATCTTATACTCAGAACCCATGACACTGGCCTCGGCAGTTTCGATCATTGAAAGGGAGAAGCCCTACGCCATCGTGCTGGGCATGGGGGGGCAAACAGCCTTAAATTTAGGCATGAAGTTGCACGATGCGGGCATTCTCGCCAAGTACGACATTAAGGTATTTGGCACAGCGCCCGAAAATATTAAAAGAGCAGAAGATAGAGAAATTTTTAAGCAAGAGATGATTGCCATTGGCGAACCTGTCATGGAAAGCCAGTCGGTCAACACACTGGAGGAAGCGTTTAAGGCCGCTAATAAGATTGGCTATCCCATTATTGTAAGGCCAGCCTATACCCTTGGTGGTTTTGGCGGAGGCATCTGCGAAGATGAGAAAGCGCTCGCGCAAATTGCCGGTGAGGGGCTTAAAAAGAGCCCCGTACATCAGGTGCTTATCGAGAAATCCGTCTATGGCTGGAAAGAAATTGAGTACGAGATGATGCGCGACTCAGAGGGCAACGCCATCTCGGTGTGCAATATGGAAAACTTCGATCCGGTGGGCATTCACACCGGTGACAGCATTGTAGTAGCGCCATCTCAAACGCTAAACGACAAGCAATATCAGATGCTTCGCCAGGCGTCGCTGCGCATTGTCAATCACCTCCATATTATTGGCGGCTGCAATGTGCAATTTGCCCTATCGCCTACAGATAATCAGTATTATATTATCGAGGTCAATCCTCGTGTGAGTAGGTCCTCTGCATTGGCTTCTAAGGCCACTGGCTATGCCATTGCAAAAATAGCCATGAAAATTGGCATGGGTTATGCACTGGATCGCATTCAGAATCAGGTAACTCAAAAGACCATGGCTTGTCACGAGCCAACCCTCGATTACTGCGTGGTGAAGATGCCGCGCTGGCCATACGACAAGCTTAAAAGCGATACCACATCCCTTGGAACTGTGATGAAGGCCACGGGTGAGGTCATGGCAATAGGCACCACCTTCGAAGAGGCGCTACTAAAAGCGCTGAGAAGCCTAGACCTACAACAGCATGATTTGTACGATGTTCAAATGTCGGCCCTGCTTACAGATAATCTGTATCAACTATGCATCGACAAGGATTACAATCGCATATTCGCCTTAGCGGAGCTTATAAGAAGGGGGGAGTCTTTAAGAGACATTCAGCTTAAAACCCATATTGACGACTACTTCTTAAGACGCCTCCAAGTGTGTGTAGACATTGAAGCTACCCTTAAAGCGGCGGGTGGCATCTATCGACTTTCTCCAGAGGTGCTGCTACACATCAAGCGCATGGGCTTTTCGAATCACAGCCTTGCCAAGCTATCCAAAACGCCGATTGACAGTGTGAGTGAGCATTTAGAACAATTGGGCATACGCCCCGTGTATCGCATGGTAGACACTTGCGGGGGCGAGTTTGAGGCCCACTCCAATTATCTCTATAGTACCTATCATGGGAGCAATGAGTCTGTGCGATCGTCGCGTAAGAAGGTCGTGGTCATTGGCTCTGGGCCAATACGCATCGGTCAAGGCGTGGAGTTTGACTACAGCTCTGTTAAAGCCCTTATGGCAATCCGTAAATTGGGGTACGAGGCCATTATGGTCAACAATAACCCCGAGACCGTTTCGACAGATCACGATCTCTCTGATAAGTTGTACTTTGAACCAATTACCCTCGAAGATGTAATGGCGATTGTGCAGCATGAAGCGCCTCACGGCGTGCTGCTGCAGTTTGGTGGTCAGACGGCCATTAAGCTCGCAAAGGCTTTAGAGGCGCGGTCAGTGCCACTTCTTGGGGTCTCGAGCCATATGATCGACCAGGTAGAAGATCGAGCGCTCTTTTATCAGATGCTCGATCAGCTCAATATTCCTAGGGCAAAAGGTGAAATTGCAGCACATGCCCATGAAGCTGAGCGCTTTGCTAATACCAACGGTTACCCTGTGCTGCTGAGACCAAGCTTTGTAATTGGTGGCCAAGATATGGTCATCGTGCGAGATGCCGAGGGCATTGGGCACTATTTTGAAAAAATGATTGAAAAATACGGGCAGACCGAAATACTTGTAGATCAGTACCTCGAGGGTATTGAACTAGAAATAGACGCAGTGGCCGACGGTGAGGACGTCTTTATTCCTGGGTTTATGGAACACCTCGATCAAGCAGGGGTTCATTCGGGCGATAGCATTTCCATTTACCCTGCACGGTTGTCGAAACCGCAAATGCTTACGCTTTACAGCTATGTAGAAAAAGTCGTGAGGCACCTGCAATATAGAGGTGTGATCAATTTCCAATTTGTAAAGTACCAAAATACCTTCTATGTACTTGAGGTCAATCCCCGTGCTTCTCGCAGTCTGCCCTTTATCGCCAAGGTCACCAAGACCCCAATGATTCAATGGGCCGTCGGACTATCGCTAGGCGCAACGCTTGCAGAGGTGGGGGTGACATCGGGAATCCTTCAATCCATGCCATACACCGCAGTTAAAGCGCCTGTATTTTCAAACGAAAAGCTCATTGGCATCGACCCCTTGTTGGGACCCAATATGCTCTCCACAGGAGAGAGCATGTTTGTAGCACCTTCCCTCACAGAGGCCCTCGACAAGTTACTGGTTGCAGATGGCATTCACCTCAAGGACTTAAATTTGCTGATGTACGTCACTGAAGAAGAAGCGCGGCACTATGCCAAGGCCAATAAGCGCGATCTTATGGCCCATCGCATCCACTGGATATCCCCTGTGACCATGGTCGTCGGCCAATGTGTTGACGCGTCTGAAACAAGGGATGTAGATACAATTAAAGCGTTGATTCAAAGAGAGGGTATTAATGTGGTAATCACCACAAAAGACTTCTCTGAGGGCGCTTCTGAACTCGGTAAAATGTTGCGAGCGGCGGCAGTTGAAAAGGGTGTTGCCTGTGTTACGAGCCCTGATAAACTAAGGCTCATTGTGGCGCATTTAGAGCAGGGCAATTCAGATATTGAGATATTCCCGTTGATGGCTTAACAAAAAAAAGAGAAGTATTCAAAATTATTTGATAAATGAGGCTTTTTTGATAAATGTCTAAAGTGGACCTTGACAGCCTCTCATGGCAGCGCTATACTCGGTAATAACACATGGCACCCCATTGGGGCGGAGGTCTTTATGATGCTTCTCAATCTCGACGTCACTTTATCTTATTACGCATTTTATTTTAGCTTGGGCTTCTTTTTTAGCGCAGGCTTCTTTGCGTATCATAATTTAAAGCACATCGGGAAACCAGAGCTCAGACAAACAAGACACTCCCTTATGTCATCGTAAGAGAGCATCTAATCGTCAATGCAAAGGCGCA
>CALFXQ010000345.1 GCA_937958285.1 uncultured Fusibacter sp.
CCATTACATCGCCATGTGTATTATTTGATTCTAAACTCCCATTACATGGTAACCACAGTCTACGTGAATATTCTCACCGGTTACACCACTCGAAAGTTCGGACATTAAAAACAATGCCGTGTTAGAGATATCATCATGCGTTACCATTCTCCCCAGTGGAGAACGCGCCATATAAGCATCTTTCATATCTGTTAGACCAGACACGCCCTTGGCAGCAAGTGTTTTTATAGGACCAGCAGAGAGCGCGTTAATCCGATGTCCGTCTTGGCCGAGGTCTTTAGCTAAGTAGCGCACGCTTGCCTCGAGGGCAGCTTTTGCCACACCCATCACATTGTAATTATTAACAACACGCTCACCACCCAAATAAGTCAGCGTAACAAAGGCAGAACCTGGGTTTAAGTAAGGCAGCGCTTGTTTCGCGACAGCCACTAGCGAATAGGCACTAATTTCTTGAGCCATGAGGTAACCGTCGCGAGATGTATCACAATATCGCCCTTCGAGCTCTTCTCTCTTTGCGTGGGCTATACTATGAACAACCCCGTCAATGCGACCAAATTTATCGCCGATCTCTTTAAATGCCGCTTTAATCGAGTCATCTTGAGACACATCGCAAGAGATTAAAACCGCCGATTCTCCCGTCTCTTGTTCAACGAGCTTTTTCAGATTTCTTTCACTTGCATCTCCATAATAGGTATAGATAATTTCAGCGCCATGGGCCTTCAACTTAGAGGCAATGCCCCAAGCAATCGACCATTTATTGGCTACGCCCATTACGACAATTTTTTTATTATTCATTAACATAGCATTCCTCCGAATCGCATCCACGATTTTTGTTACCTGGTTCTAATACATTATACTATGAATACGCAGTCTATCATAGCGGAGAATGAGAGAAATGTCAAATTGCCTGTTTTTCGTTATATGAGCGCTTCGAACTGATCGATGACACTGCCAAAAACCTCCAGCGCAGCATCGATTGTCTCTACTTTAGACATATCTACGCCAGCCAATTTTAATGCCTCAATAGGATACATACTTCCACCGGATTTTAGGAACTCAAAGTAGCCTTCAAGCGCACCTGGTGCACCCTCTAAAATCCCCTTAGAAATTGCCATTGCCGCCGAAAAACCAGTTGCATACTTATAGACATAAAAAGCATTGTAAAAATGCGGAATGCGCATCCATTCGAATTTTATCGCATCGTCTAATATCATATCTGGGCCAAAATAGCGCTTGTTGAGCGCAAAGTAATGTTCACAAAGTGCGTCTACACTCATTGGCTTATCTGCTTCGAAAGCTGCGTGAACATCTCTTTCGAACTCGGCAAACATGGTTTGTCTGTATACGGTCCCTTTAAATTGCTCCATAAAATGATTGAGTAAAAATTTCTTTTCAGTAAGATCTTCTGTTTTCTCTAACAAGTAGCGCATCATGATCGCCTCGTTGACTGTCGATGCCACTTCTGCTACAAATAGCGAGTAATCTGCTTTTGCAGGCACTTGTGCTTGGCGAGAATAATAACTGTGCATAGAATGACCCAACTCATGTGCCAAGGTAAACACGTCATTTAGATTTTTTTGATAGTTTAACAGAATAAAAGGCTTAGATCGATACGTTCCCCAAGAATATGCACCACCTCTTTTACCTTCTGTTTCGTAAACATCAATCCACCGATTATCTCTGGCTTCGATTAAAAGTTGCTGGTAGGCTTCGCCAAGTGGCTTTAGACCCTCCATGACCATCTGATACGCCTCATTAAATGGGATTTCTCGCTTTGCCTCCTTGACAAGGGGTGCGTAAACATCGTAGATGTGAAGTTCATCTAGATTGAGCACACGCTTTCTAAGCGCTACATAGCGGTGCATCTTGTCCACATTTTTCTCTATGGCCTTAACCAAATTATCGTAAACCGAGACTGGAATGTTGTCTTCCGAAAGAGACATGGCCACTGCCGAATCGTAATTGCGTATCTTCGACAAGGCAATGTCCTTTTTTACTGAGGCTGAATAAGTTGCGGTGATTGTAAAGCGATGTTGCTCATAGCTTTTATAGAAGCTCTCAAAAGCACTTTTTCTAACTGATTGATCTTCGTGTTCCATGTATTTAATGTAGCTCATCTTAGTTAAGGGCTCGGTTTTACCATCTGGAAAACTAACGGGCCCATAGGTCATATCCGCATTGTCGAGCATGCCAAATATGCTCTGAGATGCCTGGTTAACATCACCTAACATCGCCAAAAGCCTTTCGTTCTCTTGAGAAAGCACATGGGCCTTCTGTCTAATTAAGTTCTCAATCATGTGATTGTAGTCGCTTAAATTATCCTTATTTATAGCGACCTCTTCTAGTTGCTTCGCGTTAAAATTGAGCAACTCTGGTTCAATAAAGGCTAAAGCCGCTTGAGCTTCGACCATAATAGAACTCGCGCGCTCCATACGCGTTTGCGATAATGTCTCTTTTGTGTTTTCATCCAGTTTCATGTGTGAATAGCAATACAAGTCCATGACATCTAAAAAAATCTCATCCCTGAGCTTCAAAGTATGCCAAACGCTGTCGTTGTCGAGGCTTAGCGTTCCTGCTAAAGCACTTACAGCATCTATATTTTGCCTAACGCGTGCAATTGCTTCATTAAAAGATGCATCCGTAAACATTTCATCAATAGACCATTGATCATTCGTTGAAATTGTCGCTCTGTTTTCCATTTTTTAATCCCCTCTTATCAGTCTAATAGTTCTGCGAGTGCAATCTGAAGTGCCTGAATATCGTCATCGTCAATCCAATAGTGCGTAACAAATCTATAAACACCATCTTCCATACCGTTCACCTTGATCCCTTTTGACTCTAGACCAAGAACAAAGTCGTTTTCAGAAATCACTGTGGTTGGCAATCTAAAGAAAACCATATTGATATCTCTAAACTGCCAAAGCACTTCAATAGATTCAAAGGTGTCGAGCATTATAGCCATTCGATGGGCTCTCTCGTGATCTTCGTGAAGTCGTTTCGACATTTCTTCTAGTGCGATGCGACCCGCTGCAGCAAGTATACCCGTCTGACGCATACCTCCGCCCATAAGCTTTCTGAATTTCCGCGCATGATCTATAAAGGTCTGATTTCCCACAAGCAGCGATCCGATTGGCGCACATAGCCCCTTCGATAAACACACATTGATAGAATCACAATACTGCGAGAGTTCTTTTACGCTGACATTGAGCGCGGTGGCCGCATTAAAAATTCTTGCGCCATCTAGGTGGATGGGTATGTTCCTATCTTTTGCCAACCTATGAACTGCTTTCATATAGTCGACAGACAACACCGCACCACATCCATGGGCGTTTTCGAGACAAATTAATCCCGTGTCGGGATAGTGGATATCTACGCCTCTGATCGCCGATTCAATGGCACCGATGGCCATTTCGCCACGCGCCGTCGGAAGCATTCTCAGTTGAACGCCGGCTAGAACCGCTGCGCCACCAACCTCATGCACAACGATATGTGCATCTTCACCGACTATGACTTCATCACCACGTCTACAATGGGTCATTAGTGCCAATTGATTGCCAAATGTACCCGATGGCACAAAAAGAGCGGCTTCTTTTCCAAACATGGTCGCTGCTAATACCTCAAGCTCACTGGTGCATAAATCATCACCGTAAACATCGTCGCCCACATGGGCCTGAGCCATCGCGACCCGCATCGCTTCAGTGGGATGCGTAACTGTATCACTTCTCAAATCGATAAATGTCATCTTGCTATTGTTCGCGTATTTTAGCATCTACCCCTCCAAATACCTTAGCCGGCACACAAAAAAAATACAGGTCTGCCAATTACTATTTTCCTCTAAACGAAGCAATATGTCTAGCGGTTTTGCATATTCATCACTACAGAGATGAAAAGGTTTTCTCGAAGAGTTAAAGCGCTTAATGTTCGTTATAATGCGAACAATAATAAACAAGCAGGCACTTCGTTCCGATTGTTTCTAAATTGTAAACAAGGGTAGATTTCACTAGACAATGTACTTTAACAAAAACATTTTCGGTTTGTATACAAAAAAACGTGCATTCACATCTTTACATTCACCACTTTGAGGAGTATAATTTCGCTATTGAGGTTTTTTAGGTGTGATCGCTAAGGAGGAATTCATGAAAAACATGCTTTATACGCTTTACCCGAGCAAGCAAAGCCCCGAGTTTATTGTCGAACAATTAAAGGCGAATCCAAACGTTAAGTTCGTATCTTTGGTAGCCGTCGACTTAGGCAACAATCACACCGACGAAAAAATCCCCATCGAGATTTTGCTCGAAGATTATCACGGCTTCTTAGAAAGTGGCATTCAGACCGATGGTTCTTCGGTTTACTTGCCAAAAATTGCAGAGATCAATAACGCCAAGGTCGATTTAATTCCCGATACGAGTGTTAAATGGATTATCGACTACAACCACGGCCATTTAGACTCAGAAACTCACAAACCTGTAGGTACATTGTTAATCCCCGCTTTTTTAAAGCATGAAGGTATATATGTAGATTCTCGTGCGATCCTCAAGAAGTCTGTCGATCACTTCAGCAACACGCTAAAGGCGTTAGTAAACACCTCCTCATTTGCAAAAGCGGTAATTGGTCTAAGCGCCGAAGAATCTATAGAAGAAATCTCACTCACCACTGCAACAGAGTTAGAGTTTTGGGTTAAAACACCGGACTACACCACCGATGTCGAGAAGCTATCGACGTCTCAATCCCTTAAAGAACAATATTGGAAGCGCACAGTAGGCACTGTTAGAACAGCCATGGAGAAATCATTGCTTGCGTTAAACCATTTCGATTACGAGGCAGAAATGGGACATAAAGAAGTTGGCGGCGTCCCTGCAAAGCTAAAAAGCGCCAATGACTTCTCACACGTAATGGAACAACTCGAGATCGATTGGAAATATAGCACACCCCTTCAAACTGCAGATAATGAACTCTTCTCGAGAGATATTATCAACGATATCTTTGTAAAAGAAGGTCTTGAAGTTTCATTTAGAGCTAAGCCGATTGAAGGCGTTGCAGGAAGCGGCGAACATCACCATATCGGCGTAGCTGCTAAGCTTTCGAGCGGTCGTACAGTCAATCTCTTCTCACCTACCGATATGCAGGATGATTACCTAAGCCCACTTGGATACGGCGCGCTTATGGGTTTACTTAAGCATTATGAAGTTATTAACCCCTTTGTCACCTCCACAAACGATGCCTTTAATCGCTTAAAACCCGGCTTCGAGGCCCCAGTTTGCATTGTTGGTTCTCTTGGTCACTCAGTAGAGGAGCCCTCGCGCAATCGAACAGTACTCGTAGGCCTTGTCCGCGATATGGCAAATTCAAGGGCGACGCGATTCGAATTGCGCGCCCCTAACCCTACATCAAACACATATCTCCTTACCGCTGCAGTCTATCAGAGCTTCCTCGACGGCATCACACATGTCATCCAAAAGGAAAAAAGCGGTTCTTCTCTGCTTCAAGATCTAAGAAAATCATCGGGCGATCCATCGGATTACCTCGATACGTATCGTATGTACACAAGCGAAGAAGACGTCTTTGAGCACTACACTCAAGAAGAGCGCGATGCCCTTTTCTCAAAGCCGCCAAGAAATGTCTTCGAAAATTTGGAAGGCTTTAAGCACAACGCGCATAAATTAGGGGCACTGATGTCTGGCGATGTCTTTAACCCGCAAGTACTTTTGTCTTATGAAGCGACACTGCTCTCTCAGTGGACAACAGAGCTGCGCAATCGCATACTCGTCGAAAATATGGAGACGGTACGAGCTTACCAACGCAGACATCGCTTTGACGACGACAGCATCACAGATTATGATGTCGTGCGCTGGGAAGCCATCAACGCTCTGAGAAAAGAATTGATGAAAGATAGCCTTGCTTCACAAAGCATCTTCACCGCACTTCGCACTGCGATTGACCATCATGATTATCCCAAAATTAGCGAATTGCAACTTGTCATGTCTGAGAAGATGGGCCAGCTTAACAACTTATACGCCGCTTATCTTCGAAACTTGTTTACAATTGAATAAGGATATGAGTAAATGCTATCAAAAAAGAAAAGTGCCATGCACTTTTCTTTTTTTTGAGATAATTAGGCTGTTTGAGGTATA
>CALFXQ010000346.1 GCA_937958285.1 uncultured Fusibacter sp.
TTTATAAGTAGGTACATTGTTCAGTTGTCATGGTTCAGGATTTTGTTCGCTTTGTAGACTCTTATGCGTCGTTTTTCTGTGTGACGCCATGTCTTAGCGACAAGATAAATATTAGCATTATCTCGTAAACGAGTCAACACCTTTTTTAAAGTTTTTTTTGCTAAGACTTAACTATTTTTGATTCAAAAGAAAAAACACTATATATTGATATAGTGTCTTCATTAAAGCACAATTAACTGTGAATTAGATGCGCTAATCTTTAATTAGCAAATACTTATTTGCAGGTGTAAATAAGTCGACAATAGAACATCCATAAACTGCAAACATAGCATCTATATTTGGCAATTCAATCGTTTACACTGTGCAATATTATTTTCAGAATTGGTCTTTCTAGAGCGGGCAAAATGGTAGATCGCCTAGTTCGACAAGAACACAATAGCCATAGACAATTTTAAGACCTAGTGCCTGCGCTCGGTCTAGAACTTCTTGATTATAAGTTCCTGGTTGAAACCAAACGTATTCTATGCCACTTTCGACAATGTCTTGCAGTGCACTTATTGCCAAATCAGGTGCTACCACAATATTAACTACATCGATGCTCGATTGATTTTTCAAATCGGAGATACATGGCACCTCATCGACAGCCTCATATCTTGGATTAACTGGAACTACATTAAACTGACAATTTTTCAATTTTTTAAAAATTTTATATCCAAACTTCGATGTTGTAGGAGTCGCACCAAGTACAGCCCAGTTTTTCTTTTCAAACATTTGCTCTATAATCGCCTTCATTTTAGACCTCTCATCTCGTCATTGTAATTATATAACACCAAAATTTTGCTTATTTTAATCAGCATGTAAAACTTTGGTATGCACCCAGTTAATCCGAAGCGCCTTTGCTTTTACTAATTTATTGTTTTTGTCTTTGCTTTGTCTTTGATGATGTCAGTACAGAATAAAAGTGCCCGCATCTACACATCCATAGACAATATTGGGATCGGTCAAATCAATCTTCCCACTCGTTAAATCGATTAGTGCATTGCGCAACTGTGTTGCGTGAGGAACAGCTATATAAAGCATAGTTTCAACCACCTCTGTAAAACCGTGATTGATCCCCACAACGGGGTACTGGGTGAGAAGATGGGCAATTTTCCCTTGCTGTGTATAATCATAGCGGCATATGATTTGATCGTAATGATCGACTTCTACAATGCCAGACTCAGATAATGTCAATTTCGCACTTTCGGTATACGCTCGAACCAAGCCACCAGTTCCGAGTTTTACGCCTCCAAAGTACCTGGTGATTACAAGACATAAATCTGTTAAGTGCTCGTGTTTGAGCATCTCTAGAACAGGTAACCCCGCGGTGCCAGATGGCTCACCATCATCACTATAGCGTTGTGTTGTATAGCGTTCGCCCAATAGAAAAACAGGCACATTGTGAGCCGCTTGCCAGTGCTGCTTTTTAATGCTCTCGATATACCCCTGTGCTTCAAGCTCGGTTTGTATGGGAAAAATATGACCAATAAACCTAGACTTTTCGATAATCAACTCCGATTGGGCCACCTTGCGAACGGTTTTATACATTTTGTGTTTCTACCTGGAGATAATGCTTGTATTTTTCATAATCTGGAATATCGAGTTCCACATCGACACAGGTCCCTTGCTCTTCGTAAGTTGTTTGGTAGACTTTGCCCACATCCATGATACGACTTAAGGTACTGCCATCGGCATATGGCACCAGCAGCTTAATGCGACGCATTGTAGTGAAAATTCGGCGATCTATAATCTCGACTAGCTGGTCAAATCCTTCGTGTGTCTTCATGGATGTCCAAAGATCTGCTCTGGGGTAGGCCCGCTCCCCATCGAATAGGTCTGCTTTATTGAACACACACAGTTCCTCATGTTCAGATGCCCCGAGTTCGGTAAGGGTTTCGTCGGTTACGCGCATTTGCAGCTCGTAATATGGATTAGATGCATCTACTACATGGATTAGCAAGTCCGCGTGAATCACTTCTTCGAGGGTTGCCTTAAAAGCCTCTACTAGGGCGTGAGGCAGCTTACTTACAAAACCAACGGTATCTATGAGAATAAAGGCCTTGTGATCGTCGATGGCAATTTTCCGATGAAAAGTATCTAAGGTTGCAAAGAGCATGTCTTTTTCAAATACTTGTTTATCTTCGCCTTCGCTGCCAAAACGATTGATAAAGGCGTTCATAATTGAGGACTTGCCTGCATTTGTATAGCCCACTAATGCCACAACTGGAATTTCATTTTTGATGCGCTGCTGCCTTGTCACTTGGCGCTGCTCTTGAGCATCTTTTAGACGGTTTCTGATATCGTTTATGCGATCGTTGATCCGCCGTCTGTCGATTTCGAGCTTCTGTTCGCCAGGTCCTCTGGTTCCAATCCCGCCACCGGTTCTAGAAAGCTCACTTCCAAGTCCGATGAGGCGAGGCAAGCGATAGCGTATTTGTGCAAGTTCAACTTGGAGTTTTGCGATATGTGACTGTGCGCGCAGTGCAAAGATGTCGAGTATTAATGCTGTTCGGTCGATGACGCGCATCCCAATAACACCTTCGAGATTTCTGATTTGCGCCCCACTTAGTTCGTCGTTAAAAATCACCAGATTTGCGCCGAGGGCATGTGCTGCATCTCTCACTTCTTCTACTTTGCCCTTGCCAATATATGTTGCCGCTTCTATTGTGGATTTGTTTTGCACCATAGAATGAAGCACAATGCCACCAGCAGCTTTAACCAATTCAGCGAGTTCTTCCATTGACTGGGTTATATCGATTTCGCCTCTAATACCTCTGTCCATACCAATAAGGACCGCTTGCTGTTTGACTTCTTCTATAATGGTGAATATATCTTCTTTCACAGTTTTACCTCTCTTGTGCGTGTAAGTCTTGATTGCGCAATACGTATATCTTTCTAATGCTCTAATTATACACGATATTTCAATTTTTAATGACAATAATCGTGTATACTCGAGGATTCCAAAAAAGTCACTTGACTTACATACCCCTAGGGGGTATATTGATTATAGAACTAACGATACCCCTCAGGGGTATATCGCGTACGATAAAAGGAGTTGTTATGACAAAACAAATAAGCTTACCTGTTGAGGGCATGACTTGTGCTGCCTGCAGCGCGGCCATTGAACGCAAACTAAAAAAGACAAAGGGCATACATGAGATATCTGTAAATCTAGCAACAGAGAAAGCGAGCATTTCTTACGCACCCGAAGAAATTCGCTTGTCAGACATCAAACAGGTAATCATCAATTTAGGATACACACCAAAAGAAATTGATGCCAAAGTCGATTTAGATGCCGATCAAAAGAAGAAATCCGACGAGATTAAGCAGATGTGGATTAAATTTTGGGTCGCTATTGGCTTCTCTATTCCGTTACTCTATTTGGCAATGGGTCCAATGCTTCCACTTTACCCGCTACCAGTTCCAGCTTTCTTGTCGCCCATGCAATATCCTCTGACCTACGCCTTTGTCCAGATTGCCCTTCTCATTCCGGTGGTTTGGGCTGGCAGAAACTTTTACACCGTAGGGTTCAGGGCGATTTTCAGCGGCGCTCCCAACATGGACTCACTTATTGCCATTGGAACTAGCGCCGCAATTACCTATAGTCTATTTTCGACCTGGCAAATTGCAAATTACGACTTTAGAGCTGTCAATCACCTCTACTACGAAACTGCGGGCGTAATCATCGCACTTATTCTCTTGGGCAAGACACTCGAGGCTGTCTCAAAAGGTAAGACCTCTTTGGCAATTAAAACCCTCATGCGCCTCGCGCCCAAGACAGCGACCGTCGTGGTTGGAGAACAAACCTTAGAAATGCCCATCGAGGAAATTGAGGTGGGTGACCTGCTTATGGTCCGACCGGGCGAACAAGTCCCTGTAGATGGTGAAGTTGTGATTGGGTCTAGTGCAGTTGACGAATCCATGCTGACAGGTGAAAGCATGCCTGTAGAGAAGCGCGTTGGCGACACTGTTATCGGTGCGAGTCTCAATAAGAACGGCACTTTTACTTTCAAAGCTACGCGTGTCGGAGAAGATACGGCTCTTGCCCGCATTATCAAGCTCGTTCAAGATGCTCAAGGTAGTAAGGCACCCATAGCGCGTTTGGCTGATCAAATCTCTGGTGTATTTGTACCCGTTGTATTTACCATTGCCGTATTGGCGGGATTATCGTGGTTTATTGCTGGCCAAGATATTGTGTTCTCACTGAAAGTATTTATCGCCATTTTGACAATTGCTTGCCCGTGCGCTCTAGGTCTTGCAACCCCAACGGCGATTATGGTTGGAACGGGTCTGGGTGCCGAATTAGGAATTCTCGTTAAGAGTGGTGAAGCACTTGAAAACGCGTATAAACTCGACACTATTGTATTCGACAAAACAGGTACATTGACAGAAGGAAATCCAACGCTCGTCGAAATTATTCCATTTAACGACTTCGATTCAGAAACCGTGCTATCGATGGCCGCTTCTGTAGAATTTGGCAGTGAGCATCCCCTTGCTGAGGCCATTGTCACTGCAGCAAAAGATAAAGGACAGACCCGCTTTAGTGCAGAAGATTTCTCTGCCGTTCCAGGTCATGGCGTGCATGCCAAGGTCAATGGACAGCTGGTCTCTCTTGGCAATATCAAACATCTCCAAGACGAAAAAATTGATATCGACATTGCCTCACAGGACCTAAATCGCATTACCTCCGAGGGTAAGACTCCGGTGTTCATCGCTATCGACAATAGACTTGCAGGCCTGTTAGCGCTTCAGGATCCACTTAAGGTAAATACACCTCAAGCACTCAATGCACTTAAAAAGATGGGTTTAAAGGTCATTATGCTCACAGGCGACAATCGAAAAACCGCAGAAGCTATCGCCAAAACAGCGGGAATAACCGATGTGATTTCGGAAGTTTTACCTGGCGACAAGGCGGATACCATTAAAAAACTGCAAAGCGAAGGTCGTCAAGTGGCGATGGTCGGCGATGGCATCAACGACGCGCCCGCTCTGGCTCAAGCCCTAGTTGGTATTGCAATTGGCTCTGGTACCGATGTGGCAATGGAGTCTTCAGACATTGTGCTTATGAAGAGCGATCTAACGGATGTGGTGCGTGCCATCCGCCTAAGTAGACAAACCCTGATTACCATTCGCCAAAACTTATTCTGGGCCTTTATTTACAATATCATTGGCATTCCCATTGCTGCAGGTGTACTCTACCTCTTTGGAGGACCACTTTTAAATCCAATCTTTGCAGCTGCTGCCATGTCGTTAAGCTCTGTTTCTGTAGTTACAAATGCTCTTCGCTTAAAAACTCAAAAAAACAAGGTGGGTCAGTTATGAGTGAAAAAGTAAATACTTCTTGTTGTAGCAGTTGCACACCAGATTGTGAGGCAACGGATTGTGAGCGACATACCATTCGAGATGAAAAAGAAATCAAGTTGCTTCTCAATCGCTGCAATCGCATTGAGGGACAAATTCGCGGTGTTAAGGGCATGGTCGAAAAAAATGCGTACTGCGACGACATCCTCAATCAAATTGCAGCGGCGCAATCTGCACTTGACGCCCTAAGTCGTGTCATTTTAGACAGGCATATGAAAAGCTGCCTAATTAGCCGCATTCAAGATGGGGATATGGTGGTTGTAGATGAATTAATGGCCACCATTTCGAGGCTAATGCGCTAGTTCAATCTTAAAGCTTTATCTAATTTTGATAACTCAACCTATATGGAGAAAGGAAATCCTATGAGCACACAAACAATAAAAAAACTTCTAGTTACGGGTGTCGCCCTAACGGTTATTTTGACTTTTAGCGCCTGCCAAAAGGCCGATGTAGTTGCCGACGGCGGCATTCGTTCATTTGAGAAGCTCGTTGGCAAAAGTCAGCTTACCTCTACTGTGAGCGCTGACAACTACCATACCTTCACATCCCAACTTGGCAATACCTTTCTGATTTCTGCTAAACCAGAATCAACTAACCGCGACATACTTGCTTCTATTGATGCAACGCCTTTTATCGCAGCTGGACTAGATGCTTCGTTGCTACCCGAAGGCTACGAGGTCGTCGATAATCGCCTAATCATTTTCTCCGAGTACAGCGATCAAGCACTAGAGCCTGCAAATCCAACTGCCGTCGAAGCAATGACTGGCCTTATTAAAGCGCAACGCAGTCGCTTTGGATACCACGAGGCCCTAGACCATTTTGGTATAGAACTTGGCAATGGCAATATGATCGAGTGGGCAGCCGATATGACCACAAACGATAAAGATTTAGTGTTTGTCGTCGAACCTTCCGTATTGAGCGATGCTGGACTCAATCCCGACCAAGTTGAAGGCTGGCTACATGCCGATGTCACCGTTATGGACCAACAAGGCAAAAAATCTGTTGTTAAGAAATTACTGCAGCCTGTTGACTTGCCTTAATTGCCTTACTTGCCTTAATTCCCTACTCTAGGAGGCATCATGAAAATCGTAAAATTCAATGTCACAGGCATGCACTGTGGGGGCTGCAAACTCGCTGTCGAAAAGGCCCTCAAAAAAATTTCTGGTGTGGTATCAGCCAGTGCCAATCCCAATACAGGTGATACAGAACTTCAAATGGATGATCTCGCAGTCATCGATGTGGATGGCCCACTATTTCGCGACCAAGTGTCTGCTGCACTTCACGATGCCGGCTATAGTCTAGGCGTATGGGGTGATAAACGCCCCTCAAAGCTGCCTACCGCGTTTATATGGGGCACTATGATTCTGCTCTTTGCAGCCGTAATCTGGTTTAGTCCAATCGCACTGCCCGCAATTGGGCAAATACCCGAAAGTGTTGGATTAGGTGCCTTGTTCCTACTTGGCTTGGTCACTTCTATACACTGCATTGGCATGTGTGGCGGCATTAATCTCTCTGTCACCCTTACCACTAAAATGGCAGCCTGGCGTGCCAGTGCTGCCTACAACTTAGGGCGCATTTTTAGCTACACCCTCGTGGGTGCTATACTAGGTGCCATTGGTGGGACTTTTAACTTGAGCATGACAGCAAAAGGACTTATCGCCATAGCAGCTGGTCTCTTAATGGTGCTCATGGCATTGAAGCAGCTGGGTTGGCTCAATGGATTTGCCCTTCCAAACTTTATTCCTACAAAGTGGTTCACGCGCATACAGAGTCGTATTAAACCAGGCAGCATGCCCTTTATTGTTGGTGTTGTAAACGCACTCATGCCCTGTGGTCCACTTCAAGCTATGCAACTTTACGCGCTGAGCACGGGCAGTTGGTGGCTTGGCGCCCTAGGTATGTTTGTTTTTGCCCTTGGTACAGTACCGCTTATGTTTACCTTTGGCCTTACAGCAGCGACTCTTGGCAAGCGCTTTAACAAACCATTAAAAGTTGGTAGCGCAGTTTTACTTCTTATGCTCGCACTCCTATCTTTGCAGCGTGGCTTAATTCTCGCCTCGCCTGCTTTTCTCGGCAGCCAGCAAACAGAAGATCCTGTGGGAGACACACAAGTCGATAAAGACATTCCCAATGGGGCCGTCGCTGTTATGAATGGCGATTTTCAAGAAGTCACGGTCGTCGTTTCACCTCAGGGATATCAAGACATTGTTTTAGCCGTCAATATTCCCGCTAAAGTGACATTTGTTGCAAGCGACCGCGCTTTGACAAGTTGCAATGAGGCAATTATTATGCCCGATTTTGAAGTACAGGTTGGCCTTAGTCCAGGTGAAACTACTGTGACATTCACACCTACAGAAGTTGGCGCCTTCAACTACTCTTGCTGGATGGGCATGCTCAATAATACGGTGCACGTGCTTGAGTCTCTACCCAATCCGTAATATTTTTATAAACGCCTTCGGGCGTTTTTTTTTCTTATATTCAGATTACATTTACATGATAAACACCCCTTAGCATTAACATCGTGCCCAAGATATGATATGATATTAGCGTTAGTTTTACCCACATTCTAGGAGGTTATATGAATCAGACTAAAACTCCGGCTAAGAAACGGCCTAAGAAAAAAGGGCGCTTCGGACGGACACTTCTATACATTTTCTTTACAGTATTTGTTCTAGGGTTAGTTGCTGCTGGCGGCGGTGTGGTTGTGGTCAGGGGCATTATTGCAGATACACCCCCTATAGAAAACTACGACATCAACACGATGCTCGCTGAAAATTCGGTGGTCTACGATCACGAGGGTGTGATCTTGCAAAAGCTATCCGACAGTGGCGTGCGAACAATTGTCCAATACGACGCTATAGATCAAGACATTAAAAATGCCTTTGT
>CALFXQ010000347.1 GCA_937958285.1 uncultured Fusibacter sp.
TAGGAGGTTCCCAATGTCAGAGCAAAATAAAAAAGCGGATGGTTCCACAACCCAACTCATGTCTAAGTTGTTGAAGTCCAGCGCCGTAGAGCCATTTATCGAAAGTCATGTTTCCGCTCTTAATATTCAACCCTTTCATCATCAACTACGCTTTTTAATGGCTGAAAAACATGTATCTACAAGTTTATTACAAACTTTAACACACATGGATCAGTCCTATTGCTATATGCTACAAAACGGCAGGAGAAAACCGTCGCGCGAGATGGTTTTTCGCATCGCCCTTGCATTAAAACTCTCCATAGAAGAGACAAATCAGCTGCTTAACGCCCTAGAAATGCGCGCCCTTTATGCTAGAGACCAAAGAGATGCAATCATTGTCTTTGCACTGATACACAGCCTTACTCTCGACGATGTCAACGACAAGATATCGCAATTTAAGTTGAAGTTGATTTAAGCTTATATTTAGTTTTGGCGTTTAAATCCACTTAAATCGAAACACCCTCAATCACTCTGAAGGTCGTCAGGCTGAGCTCGTCTTTTGCTAGGGCTTCGATGGTACTTGGTGCTTTAATGGCGCCCTTAATAAACTGAGAAAAGAAGTTTATTTGTTCTAGTGTAAATCCCCGATGCACAATATCACTAGTCAGACACAAGGCGCGAACCTGTAGCGCCTCTAGGGCATCTTGGGTGTTTTCCCAGCGTTCTGGGCACATTTTCTCGCCCAGTGCTTCGATAATGCTTGCGCGTTGTTCTTTTGTGTAGCACTGTATTTCGTGAAGCACGTCATTATTGTCTATTTTATGCATAAACAGAAGCTTGGGTAGAGTTTTAAAGCAATTCAGGGCTTGTTTATCTCTGGTTATGGGAATCACACCCCATTGTTCTAAATCACCTAGACCTACTGGAAAGGGCAAATACGTGTTGCGAAATGTGTCTGTTGGCAACGTTACATGTCCGTTAATTGCAAGTGCGACTATCGCCTGAACGCATTCAGGATGTAGAATCGAAAAACGATATGCAAAGTGCCCTGGTGAGCCGCCGCCTAAAAATACATGCCTGTGCGACATGGTTATCCCTTGTTCGCATAAATATTGACATGCGTGAACGAGCATTGCCTTAAGTTGTAAATCGAGGCGTATGCTCGCTTTTATTTGCGTAGGTGTAATGGGGTGTTCTAAGTCTAGATTCTCAAGGCGACTATCGGGTGTGAGGCTTAAAACCGTACTGTCGAAGAATGTGCTATAGGACCATTTGTGATCGACGCGGATGCGATATCGTGGCAGAGCAGGCAATAACCGCACGCAAGGTGTATCTTCGCATATATTCGATATTGTATTTGCTGTTTCTGCTTCTAAACCCGTTTCTAGGGCTTGGTGCAGATTGCTATTGCCATTATAATGGGCAACTGGCGGTGTCACAATTAAATGCGAGGCTATCTGCTCAGGTTTTGTGAGTCCTGGAGGTAGCACGAGGTAATAGGGATAGTTAAATCCCGCTTCTGGGTTAGCCGGAATAAAGAGCCGCTGCTTAGTGCCATCGAGTTGGAGTTTTGGAAGGCCATGGGTTCTAAAATTCACATGGATAAAATGGTGGTTGGGCAAGGCCATTTGTATGCGAAGCTCGGTGTTTATGGGCAAGATGTTTACTGGTGCAATAGGGTTGTCGATAGTCAGTTGCCATTGACTTTTCCCATAGGGGACATATCTGAAACTCAGCGGCTTTAAGCCATCTGTTGTTTCAATCCAGAGCGCTGACACTGCATCTAAATTGATGCTTGCTTCTGTTTCCCATTCACATTGACTGATATATCTTCTTTGAAGGTCAAATGTAGGCGCAAAGGGATCGATAGACTTTTCGTATTCGATGGTTTGGTGATGTTTGATCGCAAGGCGCTCACTTAGCTCCGATAGGCTTTGATAGCGCAGGTCCGGAGAAAAGCTTGTACATTTACCTATAACATCCATTAGTTCTGGGTCTAGTTGAATTTTCGTGGATTTTCCCCTGGAATTATGGGTGCCTTGAATAAGCTGTCCGGTGGCTAGGTAAAAAAGTGTGGCACCAAAGCTAAAGATATCGCTGCGCTGATCCGTTTGAAAGAACCCATAGGCTTCTGGTGCTGCGAATCCAACGGTTCCAAGCACAACTGTGTCGCTTTGACCCGGAGTTTGCGCTTGTACATCTTGATTTTCTTTGAGGCTGCGTATGGTTACAAAATCTATAAGCACGATTTCGTCATGGGTACCTGTTTTCAAAATAAGATTAGAGGGCTTTAAATCGCGAAACACAATCGGCGGCTTTTGCGCATGAAAAAAGCTGAGAATATCGATGATTCTCAGTGCGATTTTTCTCAACTGTGCTTCATTAAGTGGCCCGTGCTCCTTTATGTAGGTCTCCAAATCGATTCCATCTACAAAGTTGTATTGAATGTAGAGCAATGCTTGTGAGCCGTGGGTGGGTGTTGATTCGCCTTCGAAGATACCCCTAATCTGGGGTAGGTGAGGATGTTTTAGGGTTCGAATCCACTGGACCTCAGCGGCACCAATGTGATTTTTAGGTATGGCCTTTAAGATGGACCTTTCTAGCGTTGAATGGTTCATAATCAACAAGGTGTACCCTATATGAGACGCTTTGAGTGTTTCTAACACCGTATGATCGCCATGTAGTTGTGGTGGGAGATGTATGTGCATAGAGTCCTCTCATAAATGCATGGGCAAAAAATCTATCTTTAGTCTATCTGTTGCCCTAATGCCCGTCAAGAAATTTGAATGCCTTAACATTAACGCGAGCTGTTATAACGAACCAAAGGGGACACCCATAGGTATTTTTGAGAGAACAATTGTGTGTTTTAAAGACATAGGGGGCGTGTTCCGTCGAACCACGGAACACGCCCCCTATGGTCCATTAAAAGCCTTTTTGGAGGAGCCACTGCAGAGTTTGTGTTTCTCTACTTTTGCGTGTGCTAGAATCTATAAATTTTCCAAGGTTTAGTGCATCTTCTATTTGCCCATCTTTAAGATAAATGATTTTTTCGTGAACAGATGCCACTTTGGGATCGTGGGTCACCGTTAAAAGTGTCTTGTTTTCGCGATTGAGTTGCGTCAATATATCGAGCACATCCCTTGCTGCGCTTGAGTGCAAGGCACCTGTTGGCTCATCGGCAAATAATATGCGCGGACTGTTAATAAGGGCTCTACATATTGCCGCGCGCTGCAACTGCCCGCCAGATACTTGGTTAATGCCGTGGTCTTTAACATGGTCAATGCCCAGTTGCTTCATTAGGGCAGTGGCTTTTAAGTAAATATCTGAGACCTTTGTGCCTATGGCTGTATGCGTACTCCGGGCCTTAAGCGCAGGCAGACAGATGTTGTCGATCAGACTTAAATTTTTTAATAAGTAGTTGTTTTGGAAGATAAAGCCCATGGTGCTCAACCTCAAATGAGCCAGTGCATCGGCACTTTTAGTGGCTAGATCGGTGCCTTCAATAAACACATTTCCAGATGTCATTTGGTCCATGCCGCTGATGGTGTAGAGCAAGGTAGATTTACCCGAACCCGACTGCCCCATAATTGCAACAGAGCTGCCTTCATCGATGGTAAAAGAAACATTTTTAAGTACCGTGTTACTAATTCCACCACTCGAAAAGGTTTTTACCAGATTTTTTACCTCTAGTAGTTGCATAGTTGCGCTCCTTTCAGTTTGTTCGTCACGAGTATTATCAAGGTCAAGCCCAATAGCAGGGGCATTAGTAGTCCGAAAAGCACAAAATACAAGGGCTGAATGAGAAATGTCATATGCGTTAAGCCAAAAGACATCATCGTCAACAAGAGGGCAATAAAGCCTTCACCCAAATAGAGGGAAGCCACAGCGCCAAGGCCAATGCTTATACCCATGGCGATTAGCCCCTGATAAAAGTACAAAGATCGAACCGCCTGTTGGGTAAACCCCGTCGCCATTAAAATGGCATCTTCTGTTTTTTGCTTTTGCATGCGCAAGGTAATAAACAGGACAGTCACCAAAGACACTAAGGCCATCACCACAATAAAAATAGCTATGACTGCGACTCTCAGGGCACGTGTTATCGTTCCTAGTGTTTGGTCCATCAAAGTCTCCAGTGCAATGGTCTTTGCATGTGGAAACGCCGCACTCCAAGCATCAACTAAGGTATCGATGCGCGTCACACTGTCGATATCTATAAAATAGGCATACTGCTCGACTTCTACATGCGCAAGGGATGCGTCAGACTGCGCAGCAACTTTTGCGGTAATGCCACCATTTGTCACGTCTTGATAGACACCAACTACCGTAAAGGTCTTCGAAACCCGTTCTTCAGAGGTTACTCCCAAGTCGAAATACAGGGTAATTGATTGTCCTATTTCAAGTTCAAGACGCTTGGCATTCATAGCCGAAAGCGCAATCTCATCGGACTTCTCAGGCAATTTACCCAATTCTACATCGATGGGAAACTTATTAAAATCACCCGTTTCAACGGGGAATCGCATCAAGCCGTTTTGGCCCATAATATAGCTCTTTAAAGTTGCGAACCGGTGCCACTGGGTCACATGTTTCTCAGCCGATAGAGCCGCCTCTATCTGCGCAGTATCGCGCTCAATTTGGGGGTATGCGGCTAGGGCCATGCGCACATCGCTCTTTGCTGCCCCCATATACTTAATAAAGTCCGGGGACGACAACGTCGAATAGAGATTGAGGGGCATCAGTAAAATCAATGTCGCCAAGAAAAAAACAGACATAATTAACAACCACGCCCTCAAGTGGCCAATGAGCAAATGCAAACTCAGTGTTATCTCAGCAGATTTAAAAAACACGAGGCGCTTAGGCGCTTTAATACTTTGGCTTTTCTTCGATTTCGATGGCAAATGCCCAAAGAGCAGCGCCTGCAAAATTGTAAGCTTAGCAACAGACTTTAAGATGCGCCTCAATGACAAGTTCACAAGTATAAACATTATAAATGCAGCAATAAGGGGCAACAAGATTGTAAATACTGAGAGTGGACTGGTGCCAAAACTCAATGCTATGTTTGCGGTAAAGAGATTTGAAAGTCCAAAAGAGGCGATGGCTGCAAGTATACAGGCAATTCCACTTAACCACGTATATTTATATAGGTATAACTGACGGATATCGCCATGAGTCATGCCAATTGCCTTTAATGTGCCAATTTCGCGTACCTCGTCTTCAATGGCAGCAAGCAGAGCAAAGCGCATATTCATCAGCGAAATCCCCACTAAAACAACACTCACCACAATAATCATCCCACTCATTAAACCATCGCCTATACCATTCATTAATTTAATAAGGGGCAGAGTAATCGAAACGCCATTTTTGGGCATATGCGCATCTTCACTTAAATAAAGGGATTCAAAGTCCGAAATGCGCCCTTGGTCATGGAGGCGAAAGGCAATAATCACCTCTCTACGAAAGGCCGAGGCATTTAAATTGTCAAAGTCGGTAGGATGCACCACAAATCGGATTGAAGAGGCGAGTGAAGAGCCCATTTGAGCATCGCGCATCAGGTGGGATACCTTATACGACACGGTACCAGCAGGGGTGTTTAGTCGCAGTGTGTCGCCTACCTTAACCTGTTTCTCTTTGGCGTACATCACAGGTATGCCAACCTCCCCAGGTCGGACCTCCACAATGTGGTTTTCTTGATCGAGCAAAAAGTCGAAGTGCTTGTTCTGGGCGATAAAGTAGTTGTCTAGCAAGCTGTCGGACAAGCGAACCTCTGTACCGTTGGCTCGCCTAAAGGTCATATTCGCACCTTCAATGTTGACCATCGCTGTAATTTGTGTCTGTTTGACCAATGTGCTTTTTCTAGCCAAGGACTCGATGGCCATTTGGTCAAATTCGCCAATATGCATCTGCATAAAGTGGGGGGGTTTTGCAATTTCCATAACGTTGTCAAGAGCGCCTGAGAGCCTTTCAATAACGAGAACACCTGTAGAAAGCAGTAGCGCTGCTATTAACAAGAATAAAAAGAGTGTTGCATTGATGACTTTATTGCGTTTAAGATCATTGCGAATGAGTGACATTAACAGCGGATTCATAAGTGAATGGTACCATCCTTTCTATAAAATCGTATATGATCTTAAACAGTATAACCAATTACTGGCGTAAAAATGGTAATTTTACAGAATCCTCATCTCAATCTAATAAAAGTGTTTCAATTGATACGTACCCTGTTTAATGATAAAATCATTGCAAAGGAGTTTAACATGAAAAAATATACCTATCAAATAGCTACAGCCCAGCATATTCCACAAATTGAAGCATTACAGGCGCGTTATCATGTGCTCTCCATAAAATCTGAAGACAAAAAAGACGGTTTTGTGACCACCTTGTTTACCACTGAGCAATTTGAATCTCTCATAAACTTAGAACAAGGCCTTACTATTGCCCTAGATGGCGATCGAGTCATTGCCTATGTTATGGCAGCTTCTTGGCATTATTGGCAACACTGGCCGCTTTTTCAGCATATGATTTCCGATTTATCTTCTATGACCTACCTCGGCCAAAGGTTAACTGTCGATAATTCCTACCAATATGGACCCATTTGTATTGATAGCGCTTACAGAAGTACCGAAGTTCTCTACGAAATTTTCGAGTTTTCTAGAGTGCAAATGGCCAAGCGTTATCCAATTTTAGTGACATTTATCAATCATATCAATCCTAGATCTTATACGGCACACGTCGATAAACTAGGTCTTGAGGTTCTAAAGAGCTTCCCCTTCAATCAAAATCAGTATTATTGTCTTGCCTACGATACACAAAAACCAGTGCTCGTGATTCGAAACGAGCGCCCAGAAGAGCAACTAGAAGTTGAAAACCTGGTAAGAGAGGCCTTTTGGAATCACCATGGGCCTGGTTGCGATGAACACTTCTTGCTGCACAAATTGAGAAGTGATGCTTCTTTTGTGAATCCCTTAAACCTAGTGGCCACATTAGACAATGTGGTTGTTGGACAAATCGTCTATACCCATGCCCATATACAGTCAGATACGGGGATAACACACCAAGTGCTATGTTTTGGCCCGCTTTCTGTACTCCCTGAGTATCGTGGTTTAGGTATAGGTGCGGCTCTCGTGCGTCGCTCTTTAAGCCAAGCCAAACGCCTAGGCTATCGCGCAGTGTTTATTTACGGTGACCCTGCTTATTACAAACGCTTTGGTTTTGTAGCTGCCGAACAATACAAAATTCGCACGCCAGATAACCACTTCGCAGATCCACTTCAAGTATTTCCACTGTATGCAGACGCGCTAAAAACCATTACAGGAAGATTTTTCGAAGCCACCGCTTATGCCATTAAAGAAGAAGAGGCGAAGGCCTACGATTTAAACTTTATAGAAAAGCAAACGCACACAGGACTTCCTAGTCAATTGCGCTTTAACACTTTGATTAAGATGCGCCGACCCTCTGGATTAGGAGAAGATAAGGTATAGGCGTGTTTAATGCCTTCACAAACAAGCGACGCAACAGGAGGATATACACAGTGAAAATCGCGCATTTTCTATCGTCAGGCACCTTAGAGCCCAAGCCCAATATTAAGCGTATTGTGATGTCTCAGGGCTTTTCCTATACGCCCATCGCCTTCGATACCGTACAAGCAGAACACATCTCACAGTCCAAATTTGATGCCATTGTCATAGAAGGCAATCGACTTGCACTCTTCGACTTCTTGACGCTGTTAAAAGGCCTAAAACTAGAAGAGCTTACTATCACGCCCTTTATTGTGCTCTCCGAACAAAGCGATTTCGAGTTACAAGCTTTGTACTTCGACCTCGGGGCAATGGGCTTTATGACTTACGATGCCTTCGATGCCAATCGCTTTACCACTTACCTCTATGCAGTTAGAAGAGATCTGGAAACCGTGGCCACATTAAAATCCTTTCAAATTGCGGTGGTAGACGACTCGCGCCTTTCACTGGCTGTGCTAGCAGACTACTTTAAGCGCCTAGAAGTTTTGAATGTCGATTACTTCCAAAGCTCCACCGATTTTATCCACACAAAAAAAGCCTACGAGCTCGTGATTCTAGACCTTGTAATGCCCGAATACAGTGGCGAAGATCTCATTTATCACATCCGCAGCCAACATCACAATACCATTGTTCTGTTAATGTCCGCCTATAGCGACAGCCCAGTTATTACACACTGTCTGAAGATTGGCGCCGACGATTTTATCATCAAGCCCCTCGATTTTAGGCTCTTTACTTTGCGGTTAATCAACGCCATTGGCAATCATATCCTCACAAAAGAAAATATGGCCATGAATCAAAGACTA